>NZ_KV813698.1:321893-384861 GCF_001813685.1 Rothia sp. HMSC061E04
CCCCCCCCCCCCGTGTGGGAGATCAGGGGCACATCCTGCGCCTTCAAGTAGAAACGCTACTCGGCTGACAACGCGGCTGATTACTCGGCGGTCTTCTTCGCCGCGGTCTTACGAGTGGTCGTCTTCTTCGCGGTAGTAGACTTTGCGGTCGTCTTCTTAGCCGTAGTCTTCTTAGCGGTAGTGGTCTTCTTCGCGGCGGTCTTACGCTTGACCGGGCCCTTCGCACGCTTATCAGCAAGCAGCTGCACCGCACGCTCATGGGTCAGCGACTCGACCGACTCCGCACGCGGAACCGTAATGTTCGTAATACCGTCGGTGATGTACGGGCCAAAGCGGCCGTCCTTCACCACGATCTTCTTCTCGCTGACCGGGTCCACGCCCAGCTCAGCCAGCGGAGGCTTAGCCGCCGCACGACCGCGCTGCTTCGGCTGGGAGTAAATCTCCAGCGCCTGCTCCAGCGTAATCGTGAAGATCTCGTCCTCGCTGCCAATCGAGCGGGAGTCCGTGCCCTTCTTCAGGTACGGGCCAAAGCGGCCGTTCTGCACGGTGATCTCCACGCCCTCAGCGTCGGTACCAAGCACGCGCGGCAGACTCATCAGCTGCAGAGCCTGCTCCAGGGTCACGGTCGCCAAGTCCATGGACTTGAACAGGGACGCGGTACGAGGCTTGGCGGGCTTCGGCTTCTTCTTCGGCTTGGGCTTACCGTTCTTGTAGTACTCGGTCGGCTGCGCGTCCAGGTACGCCTGGATCTGTTCCTCTGTCATCTCTTCGATGACTTCGGTGACGTAGGGGCCGTAGCGGCCGTCGCGTGCCACGATCTGGTTGCCGGAGACCGGGTCCACGCCGAGCACGCGGCCGTCGGACTTGCCCTGTTCGAGCAGTTCGCGTGCCTTCGCTTCGGTCAGTTCGTCCGGTGCCAGGTCGGCGGGTACGTTCGCGCGGATCGGTTCGGTCAGTTCGCCGGTCTCGGTGTCGAGGGTGCCTTCGGCTTCCAGGTAGGGGCCGAACTTGCCCACGCGCAGCACAATGCCGTCCGCGATCGGGATGGAGTTGATGCTGCGGGCGTCTATCTCGCCGAGGTTGTCGACGATGGGCTTCAGGCCGCGCTTGGAGCCGCCGCCGAAGTAGAACTCGCCCAGCCATTCGACGCGGGATTCTTCGCCACGTGCGATGCGGTCGAGGTCTTCTTCCATCTGCGCGGTGAACTCGTAGTTCACGTAGGGGCCGAAGCTGGATTCGAGCAGGCGCACCACGGAGAACGCGATCCAGGACGGGATCAGCGAACCAGAACGAACGTTCACGTATCCGCGGTCCATGATGGTCGAAATAACCGCCGCGTAGGTGGACGGGCGGCCAATGCCCAGCTCGTCCAGGGTCTTCACGAGGGACGCCTCGGTGTAGCGTGGAGGCGGCAGGGTCTCGTGGCCGGCGGGTTCAATTGCCTCGGCGGTCAGTGCCTCGCCGGTGGTCAGGTTCGGCAGGCGCTTCTCAGCGTCCTTCGCCTCACGCTCAGCCACGCGGGATGCGTCAACGCCCTCCTCGTAGGCGGCGAGGAAGCCGCGGAAGGTGATGACGGTACCGGATGCAGCGAACTCGGCGTCCTGGCCGTTAGATGCCACGGCGCCCAGGCGCACGGAGGCGGTGGAACCGGTCGCGTCAGCCATCTGGGAGGCGACGGTACGCTTCCAGATCAGCTCGTAGAGGCGGAATTCGTCGTTGGACAGGGAGCCGCGCACAGCGTCCGGGGTGCGGAAAGTGTCACCGGCGGGGCGGATTGCTTCGTGGGCTTCCTGTGCGTTCTTGCTCTTGGAGGTGTACACGCGCGGTGCGGAGGGCACGAACTCTGCGCCGTACAGCTCGGATGCCTGGCGGCGTGCGGCGGAGATCGCCTGCTCGCTCAGCGCCACCGAGTCGGTACGCATGTAGGTGATGTAACCGTTTTCGTAGAGGCGCTGCGCCACCTGCATGGTCACGCGGGAGGAGAAACGCAGCTTACGTGCGGCTTCCTGCTGCAAGGTGGAGGTGGTGAACGGCGCTGCCGGGCGGCGCTTGTACGGCTTGGTCTCAACGGAGCGTACGGAGAACGCGGCGGACTGCAGGGCTGCGGCGAGCGCGCGGGCGGCTTCCTCGTTCAGGTGGGTGACCTTGGAGGTGTTGAGGGTGCCGTTGTCGGCGAAGTCCTTGCCGGTGGCGATGCGGTTGCCGTCTACGGCGACCAGCTTGGCGTCGAAGCCTTCGGAGGCTGCGGTCAGGAAGCGTCCGGTCAGGTCCCAGTAGTTGGCGGCGACGAATGCCATGCGTTCGCGTTCGCGCTCAACCACGAGGCGGGTTGCGACGGACTGCACGCGACCTGCGGAGAGGCCGCGGCCGACCTTGCGCCAGAGTACGGGGGAGATTTCGTAACCGTAGATGCGGTCGAGGATGCGGCGGGTTTCCTGTGCGTCGACCAGATGCAGGTCGATGTCGCGCAGTTCGCCGAAGGCACGCTGAATGGCTTCCCGGGTGATTTCGGGGAAGGTCATGCGGTAGACGGGTACCTTGGGCTTGAGGACTTCCTTCAGGTGCCATGCAATAGCTTCACCTTCGCGGTCACCATCGGTTGCCAGGTAGAGCGCGTCTACTTCTTTGAGCTTGCGCTTGAGTTCGGCGACCTTTTTCTTTTTGTCGGGGTTGACCACGTAGTAGGGTTCGAAGTTCTCTTCAACGTTGACAGCGAACTTGCCGACAGGGCTCTTCTTGAGGTTTTCGGGCAGTTCGGAGGGCTGCGGAAGGTCGCGGATATGGCCCATGGACGAGTCGACAAGGTAGTCCTCGCCGAGGTAGCTGCTAATGGTTTTGACCTTGGAGGGAGACTCCACAATCAGCAGGGCTTTTCCGGTCTTTGCCTGAGCGGGCACGGCACTCCTCTATCTGTGTGTTGAAAAGCTACGTATTCAACCATAACCTACGCTGGCGCTTGTGGGCGCCGGTCGGTTGTGGTTGTACGCGGGTGAGGTGATCGGTGGGGTGTAGTTTATGTTGGGTTGATGTGGTGCGCTCGGTGCGTTTCATGCGGCGAGCGCGCGGTGGCCCGGCACTGGGCGAGCTGGCACGGTTCTAGTTGATGAGGACCGGGCGTGTTGAGCTTGCATGAGCGCGCAGGGTACTCGGTACATCATACGGTACCGGAGCGGTGGTGTGTACACGAGGTACATGGAGGCGGGTGCCAGGGCGCACCGCACCCGCTCACCTGCGTTTCTAGCTGGTGAGGGTATCAGAGTCGGGGTGGGTGCCGTCCAGGTATGCGGGCAGCAGCGGGTATTCGCGGCCGTACACGGTCTGCGGCGCGATGCGCACCCACTGCATTTCGTGGGTTTCGGAGTCGGGCAGGTCGAAGGTGCGCACAATCTGCGGGGTCATTTCCGGCGGCAGCCAGTGGGCGATACCGACCACGATGACGGAGCGGATGCCGTCTTCGAGGGTTTCGTCGATTTCGAAGGCGACGCGGCGGCTGACCACCACGGAGGAGAACTTGTTGCCGCGGGTGGTGCGGATGTAGATTTCCTGCTTGTCGTCTTGGCTGGCGACGGCGTAGAGCACGGGCAGCACATCGACGTGCTGTCCGTCAGTGAGGATGAGGCGGCCGAGAGTGTTCGCGTGCAGACGCTCCCAGCACTTGTCGACGCTGATACTTTCATCGGGGTACAGGTTACTCATGGTTTCAGTGTATGCGATGGGGTGGGTGCTCTTGCGCAGATGACGGTTTTGGTCAGTGGGTGGGTTGGGGCCGTGTCATTGAGCTGCCGCCTATACGCGGTGGGCGCGCCCGGGCAGATGCGGCGGTGCGTAGAATGGTGTGCATGACTATTTCTGCCGCCACTTTCGCTCCCGAGTACGCCGCTGTTGTGGATGCTCCCCGCAGCGATGATTACGCCCGCCTGACCCGCATCCGTGAACGCCTGCTGGCGTTGAACTACAGCTATGACGCTGTGCAGGAGCTGCTGGGTGTTGAGGCGGCTGAGGCGATGGCTCGCGACCAGGTGGTTCCGGGCCTGTGGCGTGTGGAGCACATTCTGCGCGGCAATTACAGCGCGGAGGAGAAGAACCTGGCGCGTCTGCTGGCGTTTTTCCTGCTGGCTCGCCCGCTCACTGAGGCTGAGGCTGCCGAGGTTTTCGCTGAGACCCTGGTTGATTTCGAGGATGCCGCGCTGATTGAGCGCGACGCTGCGGGTTCTGCCCGCTGGACCGCGAGCGTTGATTTGCGCCCGCACGCCGCCGATGACGGCACCGAAATCTTTGTTGCCGCTGACCTGGGTGCGCATCAGCGCCCCGGTGTGCTCCGTAAGGATCACGTGCTCGGTATTGGTCACGCCTCCCTGACTCTGGCACAGATTACCGAGCGTACCCCCGTCAAGCGTGCTCTGGATATGGGTACCGGCTGCGGTATTCAGACCTTCCACCTGCTCGCCCACGCCGAGCACGTGACCGCCACCGATATTTCGGAGCGTGCCCTGGCGTTCACTCGTTTTAACCTGCTGCTGAACGCGCAAGCGCTCAATATTGATCCGCAGAACCCGCAGGCGCGCGTGAGCCTGCGTGAGGGTTCCCTGCTGGAGCCGGTCGCCGGTGAGCTTTTCGACCTGGTGGTGTCGAACCCGCCGTTCGTGATTACCCCGCGCGTTGCCGGTGAGAGCGCCGAGGAACAGTTCACCTACCGCGACGGCGGCCTGCCCGGTGACGAAATTGTGAGCACGATGGTGCGTCAGCTGCCGTCGGTGCTGGTGCCCGGTGGCCGCGCGCAGATGCTGGGTAACTGGGAGATTATTCGCGATTCAGCGGACCCGGATGCACCGCGCCCGTGGGATGAGCGCCCGCGTGCCTGGGTTGCTGACGGCGGCGCGGAGGCGTGGTTTATTCAGCGTGAGTCGGTGGCGCCGGGTTCTTACGCGGAGACCTGGTTGAAGGATGCGAGTGAGAACCGCGACCGCAGCCACTACGAACAGACCTACGTGGCGTACCTGAACGACTTCGCTTCCCGGAACGTTCATTCTATTGGTTTCGGTATGATTTGGCTGCGCCGCCCGACCGAGGCGACCGCGGCAGGCGTGACCGAGCCCCTGCAGCGTTTCGAGGAGATCACCTACCCGATTCAGCAGCCCATCGCCCGCGCCCTCACCGAGTCCGTGCGCCGCTACGACCGCCTCGCCGCCATGGACGATGAAGCGCTCCTTACCGCGCACCTGGAGGTCGCCGAGGACGTCACCGAGGAACGCCACGGCCGCCCCGGCGCCGAGCACCCCAGCGTCATTTTGTTGCGTGCCGGTTCGGGTCTGTGCCGCACCCAGTTGCTCTCCACCGAGACGGCTGGTTTTGCCTCGGCGAGCGATGGTGAGCTTGCCGTGGGTCAGATTGTGGCGGCTCTTGCCATGCTTCTGTCCTGGCCCGAATACGACGCAGCTGCCGCCGCGGCGCGCGGCACGCAGGAGCAGCATCCGCGCGATACACTGTTGCACGCGGTGCGCGAGCTGGTACTCAAGAGCTTCCTGCACTTTAGCGACGAGCATGCGGGCACTGAGTCGGCTGGCGAGAGCACGGCAGAAACGCAGAGCTAAGCGTGCGTATTTGGTCCCTTCACCCCTGTCTGCTCGATCGGCGCGCCCTGGTCGCCTGTTGGCGTGAAACCCTGCTGGCGCAGAAGGTGCTGCGGGGCCTGACTCGCGGGTACACGAACCATCCGCAGCTGATTCGTTTTCGCGCGCACCCGCAGCCGCTGGAGGCGGTTGCCGCCTACCTGTCCGGGCTGGCGGATGAGGCGGATGCCCGCGGCTACTCGTTCAACCGTGCGCTGATTGGTGCGGGCGAACATATCGCAGGCAAAAGCTGCGCTGACAAAGCTGACAAAAATAGCGCCGACAAGGAAGAAAACACGTACGCTTCGGTCGCCCTGATTCCCGTTCCTCTCGGCCAGTTGGAGTACGAGCTCGCCTTTCTGCGGCACAAGGTGGCTGGGCGCGACCTCGAGTGGGAGCATCGGTTGAGCGAGCGCCTGGCGGCGTGTGCACATCCGCTCTTTGAGGTGGTTCCGGGCGCTATTGAGCCTTGGGAAAAGACGAAAGATTTCTAGACAGAGGGATTTCTAAGAACGTGAGCATAGTAATGCCCCGGCGGAACCCTTGCGGGTGCCTGCCGGGGCATTACTGTATGTGTGGCTCAAGCTTTATGGGAACAAACATCTCAGCGCGTTATAGAGCGCTGGAAACAGCTTGGCACGGGGTCTTTACCCCAGGACCTTTACCCAAGGACCTTCACCTCAGGGGCTTTACTTGGTGGTCAGCGCAGGCTTAATCTCCTTCACGATTGTCTCAAGCATCTTCAGGTTGAAGTCCACGCCCAGCTGCAGTCGACCCGCCGCAATGAGATCGGCCATGGCGGCAAGTTCAGCCATGTAGAGCGGGTTTTCGTAGCGCATGTCTGGATTGCAGCACTGGCTCTTCATCGTCGAGTGACGGGTCAGTCGTCCTCGTCTTCGAGGTCCTCTAGCACTTCGAACGGCGACTCGACGTCGCCGCGCCAGGCCTCCAGGCCTTCGCGCACCGCGAGCACCGCCACGACCAGCGCCGCGACCGAGTCAGCCCACCACCAGCCGAACAGGCTGTCGAGGACGAGGCCGATGAACACTGCACCGGAGAGGTAGATACACAGGATGAGCTGCTTGGCGTCGGCCATCACGCTCTTGGAGCCCAGCTCCCGCCCGGTGCGGACCTCAATCCACGCCAGCAGAGGCATGACGACCAGGCTCAGCGCGGTGATACCGAGACCCAGCGGGCTGTGGTCGGGGCCCTCCTGGCCGACCAGGGCCAGCACCGCGTCGATTGATACGTAGGCCGCCAGCGCGAAGAACGCGATGCCGATGGCCTTGACGGTGACCGTTTCCCACCGCTCAGGGTCCTTGCGGGTGAACTGCCAGGTGACGGCCGCGGCCGAGAGTACCTCGACAACCGAGTCGAGCCCGAAGCCAATGAGCGCCGCGGACGAGGCGAGGACGCCTGCCCAGACTGCGACGATTGCCTCGATTACGTTGTACGTGATCGTGAAGCCGACGATGAAGCGGACGCGCTGGTGCAGCATCGCGCGGCGCGCGGTGGTCAGGGTCTCGCTCATGCTCCCGCCGCCGTTCCACAGCAGCCCGACACCGAGCATGCCGGGTCGATGCACGGCGCGGCCTCGTCCACCGCGAGCGTGACGTCGATTAGGGACGTCAGTGCCGCGGCGAGGTGCGGGTCGGCGATCTCGTAGCGCGTCTGGCGGCCCTCGGGCTCGGCGACGACGATTCCGCAATCGCGCAGGCAGGTCAGGTGGTTGGACACGTTCGAGCGGGTCAGCTCCAGCTCGCGCGAGAGCACGGCTGGATAGCTCGGGCCACTGAGGAGGGTCATCAGAATCCGGGAACGTGTTGGGTCGGCCATGGCGCGGCCGAGCCGGTTCATGACGTCGAGGTGTGAAACAATAGTCAGCATACGATGACTATACAGTGATAACTGACCAATTGTCCACTTGTGCGGGCTGCCGCACGTGCTCCGCGCCCTTGCCCTCGGGAGGCGGCAGAGTTCGCGCTCATCAGCGACCACCGCCCATCACGGAAGCGACGGCGGCACACTGGCGCGAAACCCTGCTAGCGCAGAAGGTTCTGCGGAGTCTTCACCTCAGGGTCTTTACTTAGTGGTCAGCGCGGGCTTGACCTCCTTCACGATTGCGTCAAGCATCTTCAGGTTGAAGTCCACGCCCAGCTGGTTCGGGATAGTCAGCAACACGGTGTCCGCCGCCTGAACCGCCTCATCGCGGGCGAGCTCCTCGGCAATATCCGCCGGGTCACCAATGTAGCTACGACCAAAGCGGGAGAAACTGTTGTCAATAATGCCGGTGTAATCCTGCGAGTCCTCCGCGGCGCGGCGACCGAAGTAGCGCGCCGAGGTCTCGTCAATTACCGGCAGCACCGAGCGGGAGACCGAAACACGCGGAACGCCCGAGTTGCCCGCCTTCACCCACTCGGAGCGGAAGAGGCGAATCTGCTGCGCCTGCTGCTGGTCGAAAGGAATGCCCTTATCTTCCAGCATCAGGGTCGAAGACATGAGGTTCAGGCCCTTCTGCGCGGTCCACACGGCGGTGCTATCGGTACCCGCGCCCCACCAGATGCGGTCGCGCAGGCCCGGCGACTGCGGCTGGACGGGGGCGTACTTGCCGGGAACGCGAGCGCTGGGCGCCATACCCTCACCCTCGATGGCCTTGAGGAAAATGTCGAGGTGGCGGCGCGCCATATCGCTCTCGTTTTCTCCCTCTGCCGGGTAGTAGCCGAAGCTCTCAAAGCCGCGGATAACGGATTCGGGCGAGCCGCGGGAGACACCGAGCTGCAGTCGGCCCGCCGCGATGAGGTCAGCCATGGCGGCAAGTTCTGCCATGTAGAGCGGGTTTTCGTAGCGCATGTCAATCACGCCGGTACCCAGCTCGATGCGTTCGGTCTTAGCGGCGATTGCGGAGAGCAGCGGGTAGGGGGTCGCCTGCTGCTGGTCAAAGTGGTGCACGCGGAAGAACGCGCCGTCCAGTCCGATGTCTTCGGCGCCTACGGCAAGGTCGATTGCCTGGTGTAGAGATTCTGCAGCGGAGGGCACACGGGAGCCGGGAACCTCAGCCCAGTGGCCGAAGGAGAGGAAGCCGAGCTTCTTCTCGTCACCGCGCATGGGTTCGAGGTGGCTGATGCGGATGGATTCGTCGAGCTGCGGATCGAATTGCGGAGTGCCGGGGTTGGTGGGGGTGCTCATTGTTTTTTCCTTTGCGGGTTGCGCCCGGGTTCGTGTAGTACCGGGCTGGTGGTTTAAATCTAAATCCAAATACTTTACAAGTCAAGTATTTGTTTCGGAGTGTTACACACAGGGCACCGCCCCCCCCCGCACGCATCACCCGCGCAGGGCACAAAATACTAGCGCAAAAAGGGCACAGAAAAGCCCGGCGGCACGAACACATCACGCCACCGGGCCCTTCTATTCAACAGCTAAAACTGCAACTTAAACGACAGAAACAAACTGTCCTAGGAACGCTTCGCCAGCGGAACCCACAGCTCCATACGGTAATCAGCCGCCTGCATATCGCCGCGACCGTACACCTCAAGGCCACCCACCGGGCGATACTGCGGATTCTTCGCGAAGAACGCCTCCTCAAAGCTCGCAAAGCCAGCCGGAATAGACTCCGAAATCGGGCCGGTCACCTCAACCACCGCATAGGTGCTCGCAGGCAACTCCAACACACCCAGACCAAGCTTCGCCGCGCTCGCCGGCTCCGACACCAGGAAGCCCGCCGTGTAGCGAACCTGACCCTTCGGGTTCGGCTGAGTGCACACACCCAGGTACTGGGTCACGTTCAGAACATCCAGCATCGCCGGGGACGCCTTCTGATTCAGCTCATCCCACAGCGAGGAGAAGTCGCCATCCAGGGGGAACACCTGCGAAACGCCGGCAACGACCATCGCCGGGTGCTCCTCAATGCGAGGTTCAGAAATCTGAACCGCGCCGCCCTTAGCGGCTGCCATTAGGCGTTCGCCTCAGCTGCTTCGCGGTCCACCGAGCACTCGGGCACGCAGTGGCGCTTCGCATCGTCAGCTACGCACTCGGGGCAGAGCAGAACCAGCTCGCGGCAGGAATCGTTGGAGCAGTTCTCGAACTTGTTCGAGGGGGCGCCGCACTGTTCGCACTTGCCGATGGTGACGGTGTCCGGAGTGAACTCCATGTGCATGCGCTTGTCGAAGACGTAGAGCGAGCCTTCCCAGAGTTCCTTATCGCCGTACTTCTCACCGTAACGTACGATGCCGCCGTCGATTTGGTAGATCTCCTTGAAGCCGCGGTTCTTCATGAGCGCGGAGAGAATCTCACAGCGAATACCGCCGGTGCAGTAGGTGACGACCGGCTTGTCCTTAATGTGGTCGTACTTGCCGGACTCGATCTCGCGGATGAAGTCGTGGGTGGTGCGCACGTCTGGAACGATAGCGTTCTTGAACTTGCCGATCTTCGCCTCGAACGCGTTACGGCCGTCGAAGAAGACCACTTCATCGCCGCGCTCTTCAACAAGCTTGTTGACCTCTTCAGGCTTCAGGTGCACGCCGCCGCCAACGACGCCGTTCTCGTCCACCTGCAGCTCGTCGGGAGCACCGAAAGCCACAATCTCGTCGCGTGCCTTCACGGACAGGCGGGGGAAGTCCTCCGCGCCACCCTCGGACCACTTGAACTCCATGTTCTTGAAGCCGGGGTACTTGCGGGTTTCCTTGGTGTACGCCTTGACAGCGTTGATTTCGCCGCCGAGGGTGCCGTTAATGCCGTGCTTGGAAATGAGGATGCGCCCGCGCAGGCCGAGCTTCTCACAGAGGACACGCTGCCAGAGCATGACCGCCTGCGGGTCGGCGATGGGGGCGAACTGGTAATACAGAATAATCTTATTTTGAGCCACGAAACTATTTTATCGTCATATACGTCTAAAGCATGCAAATTTTTTGATATGTGCGCGCTGACTAAGGGGTCGGCGGCGCAGAAGCGGTGCCGGGGCGGTTCTGGGACGGTTCTGGGACGGGATTAGGGCGGGGTTAGGTTAGTGGCTAGGCTCGGGGTCGGGGCAGGATTCGAGCAGGTTCGGAGCCGGCGTTCAGGGTAGCGAGTGACCGGCGGCAGGTCGGAGTGTAGCCCGCCGCTCTACAATGGAACCCATGCCGCACAGCACCTCCTCGCAGAACACCAACCAGCACCCCGAACAGCTGCCCGCACACCGGCACGAGCAAGGGCAGTCTGCGGCGCACCCAAAAACGCTACGTTACCGCGAGCTCCCCGCAAGCGCACAGCAGGTGCTGGCATCCCTGTTGCCGGAGGCGGAACGCACCGGAACCCTGCCCGAGCAGGTGACCCATATTCACACCATTGCCGCCAGAGAGGCGAGCTACGCGCCGTGGCCGCAGTGGTTGCATCCGCGTGTGGTGGAGGCCTTTGAATCGCTCGGTATTGCCGAGCCCTACGCCCACCAGGTGCAGGCGGCAGACGCCGCCCACGCGGGTCTTGATGCGGCGCTGGCGGCGAGTGCGGCGCGCTACGGCTGGCAGGCGGGGCGTATTGAGGCTGAGCGCATTGAAACGCCGGCTCCCACGCACGCCGAAGACACGAAGAGCACCGGCAGCGGCGGGCACGTGATTGTGGCGACTGGTACCGCCTCAGGCAAGACCCTGAGCTACCTGATGCCTACCCTGGATGCAATCTGCCGTGCATCGTACGGCGAGCCGGTGAGCTCAACTTCCGCGTATTCCGGGGCAGAAAACCTTAATAATAGAGCGAACGTTCTCTACATTTCACCGGCGAAGGCGCTCTCCGCCGACCAGCTCACCGCCCTCACCTCCTACAACCTGCCAGGGCTCCACGCGGCAAGCTACGACGGCGACACCCCCACCGGCGAACGCCGCTGGATCCGCGAACACTCCAACTTCATCCTCACCACCCCGGACATGCTCAACTACTCAATCCTGAGCAACCACCGGCAGTGGGCATCCTTCCTGCGCGGGCTACGCTACGTGGTGCTCGACGAAGCACACAGCTACCGCGGCGTTTTCGGCGCGCACATCGCCAATCTGCTGCGCCGCCTGCGCCGCGTCTGCGCACTCTACCGCACCGTGCCCGTGTTCTACGGCGCCTCCGCGACCAGTTCCAACCCGGTCGAGTCTTTCTCCAAGCTCATCGGCGTGCCGCAGCAGGCGGTCACCGCCATTACCGAGTCCACCTCCGCACGCGGTGAAACCACCGTCGCGCTCTGGGAGCCCGAATTCATGCCGCCCAAGGCGCACGATCAACTCGCCAAGGGCGCCCGCAGCACCCAGCAGCAGGCGGTCCAGTCGAAGGCTGAGCAGGAGGCGCCGCGCCGCGTCTCCCCCGTGGAGCAGGGTGCGCAAATGCTCACCGACCTGGTGCTTTCCCGCACCCGCTCCCTGGTTTTCGCCGGTTCACGCCGCAGCGTAGAAATCCTCTCGCAGAAGACCCAACGCTACCTCGACGAGGTGGAGGCGGGCCTCTCCCACCGCGTCGCCGCATACCGCGCCGGGTACACCCCCGAAGAGCGCCGCGAACTCGAACGCAAACTCCGCAACGGCGAACTGCTCGGCCTGGCGAGCACCTCCGCGCTGGAACTGGGCATCGACATCTCCGGGCTGGACGCCGTACTCGTGGCGGGCTGGCCAGGTACCCGCGCCTCCTTCATGCAGCGCGTGGGCCGCGCGGGTCGAAGCGGTCAGGACGCGCTCGCCGTGCTCATTGCCGACGACAACCCGCTCGACACCTACCTGGTGCACCACCCAGAGGCGATTTTCGGGCAGGAAGTTGAGGCGACCGTGTTCGACCCAACGAACCCGTACGTTCTCTCACCGCAGCTGTGCGCCGCCGCGCAGGAGGCGCCCATCCGCACTGAAGAGCTGAGCCTGTTCGGGCCGCATACCGCCGCTCTGCTGGATCGGCTGGTGCATCAGGGGTACCTGCGTCGCCGCCCGGACGGCTGGTATTGGACGCACGCCGAATCAGCCGCCGAGCTGGTCGATATCCGCGGCACCGGCGGCGGACCCTACCAGCTCATCGACGCCGAAGACGGCACCCTGGTTGGCACCATGGACGCCGCGCACGCCATGAGCCAGGGGCACCCGGGCGCAATCTACATTCACCAGAGCGCGCAGTACGTGGTCGAATCCCTCAGCGAGGGCGAGCGCGTGATTCTGCTCAGCCGCGTCTACCCGGACTACTACACGCGCGCCATTGAGAGCACCGAGGTGCGTATTCTGGCGGAGCGTGCGCGGGTTAGTTACGGTGCGCAAAACGCTGTTGGGGAAGCGGGTCCCGCCGAGACTGCTCCCGGTGAGCCCGCTCCTGGAGAGCATGCTCCCGAAATCTCTATCCCCGAAACCAACGCGCAGCAGCTTGCCCCGCTCACCATGCACCGCGGGCAAGTTCAGGTCACCGACCAGGTCACCGGCTACCGGCGTTTTTCCGTCTACGGCGGCGAATACCTGGGCGAAGAGGCGCAATCCATGCCGCCGGAAGTGCTCATGACCGAGGCGGTCTGGTTCACCTTCGAGCCCAGCTACCTGTTCGGCGCGGGCGTGACCGAAGAGGACGGACCCGGCACCCTGCACGCCGCCGAACACGCCGCCATCGGACTGCTACCGCTCATCGCCACCAGCGACCGCTGGGACTTGGGTGGACTCTCCACACTGCTTCACGTGGACACCGGCAGGCCCACCATTTTCGTCTACGACGCAGCCCCCGGCGGCGCAGGCATCAGCGAGCGCGGCTTCAACGCGGTTCAGCAGTGGCTAAGCGCCACCCTAGAAGCCATCGAAAGCTGCGGATGCGACAACGGCTGCCCCTCCTGCGTGCACTCGCCCAAGTGCGGCAACCGCAACGAACCACTCAGCAAGCACGGCGCACGGGCGCTCCTGACGGCAATGCTGAGGAGCATGGCGGAGGCGTAGAACGCGCTGGGGGTGCGGGGCATACTGGGGGACGTAGGACGGGCTAGGATGACAACTCCCAATGAGGGAAAATAACCTAATCGGCGGATTTTTCTGGCTCGGGTGGGTTTTCCAGCTCTGCTGGGCTTTCGGGTTTTGGGAGGTTCGGGTACCGAGTCCTGCTCGATCCCCAGTTCCTCCTCCAGCTCGGCGACTTCATCGGGGCTCAGCTCCTCCACGTTGCCCGCCGCGTCATGCTCTTCTTCGGCGTACTCTTCTTCAGGGTACTCAGCCCCAGCGCGGGCACGCACCCTCGCCGGGCCCAGCATCCCCAAGGGCCCTGCAACCGGGACGGCGACCGTCACCTCCACCGTTTCAGGTCGATCCGGAAACGTGCAGAATTCCAGGTGCGCGCCGTGGCGTTCGGCAAGGTCCGCCGCGACCGCGCACGGGTCGCCTTCGGTAAGCCCGCGGTAGGCATCCGCCGCCGCGAGTGCGCTCAAATCGGCGGCTGCGGAGGCCCTGCGGTTAGCGGACACCACCCCGATGAGACCGGCAATCACCACGGTCACCACCAGCAGCGCGGCAATAATGGTGAGGGCGAGGACGGTGCCGCTACCCTCTTCGGAATATTCGTCCGCAGACCAAGCAAAAACCGCGCTTCTATTCGCCATCACTGCCGGCACTTTCTTCACTGTCACTGCTTTCCTGAGTGCCACCGTTGCCTTCAACGCGGGCGTGGGCGTCCGCCCGTAGCACCCAGCCGGTTGCCGACCCGATCACACCGGGGGCGGGGCGGCTCACCCGCACGTGCACTTCCCGGGCGCGCCCCGCATCCGCGGCGACCGCACCATCAGAAGCGACAGCATCAGGAGAAACGGAAATCTGCACGCTCTGCGCCGGGTCGATGCGGCTGACGGCGGAGCGAATCTGCACCTCGGAATCTCCACGGGCGGCGGCTCGTGCAGCCGTTCGCGCGGACTCCTCCACCTTGAGCTGTGCAACCCCCGTGGAGGCGGCACCCAGGCAGAGGGCGAGCACCACCGTCACGGCGGGTAGGGCGACCGCAAATTCGGCGGTAATCACACCCTCTTCTGCTGGGCTCTTGTGCGGGGTCGAGGGTGCCGGTTCCGCCCCGACTTTTCCTGCGAGACGAGTGCACCGCAAAGCACCCAAATTCACATGAGCGTTCATTCTTTATTCCTCCTTTCTAGTTTGATTTTCCGGGGCTCCCAAAGCTTAGAAGCAAACCCTACAGCGGGTTTTGCCAAAGGTTCTAGAGCAGCCCCGTGTTACCCGCAATCGACAGGGCGTTACGCACAATATCCAGGAGCATGGAACGCACCTCATCCGACTTGAGAATCAGCACCAGCAGGCCCGCGAAACCGACCGCCGCGAGCATCACAATGCCGTACTCAGCGGTGGAGGCGCCCTCCTCCGGATCACCCGCCTGGGCGTAATCTTTGAG
Organism: Rothia sp. HMSC061E04; assembly: GCF_001813685.1. Lineage (NCBI taxonomy): Bacteria > Bacillati > Actinomycetota > Actinomycetes > Micrococcales > Micrococcaceae > Rothia > Rothia sp. HMSC061E04. Next base: position 336,854 of record NZ_KV813698.1, read on the forward strand.
CGCCTTTTCGTGCCCCCCAGCGGGTACATATTCGGTACAGCTGGGCGCGTGCTCACCCAGGCTGCGGCAGGTGGCGCCGCATTCGTCCAGGGTGCAGCCCTCGGCGAGCGCGCGGGCAATGGTCAGCGCCTGTTCGGGGTTCAGACGGTCCGTATTCATATCAATCTCCATTTCGTTAGGGTCAATCCTGGGGCCAGCATGCTTCTGCTCAGCGCCGGTGGAAAGCTCAGCATCAGTAAATAGTTCGGGGCATTCTTCGCGCAGCTGCTTCATGGTGGTTGCGATAGCAACGGACAGCGGCACGGGGCCCAGAATGGTCTGCGTTTCTGCACCGAGCGCGGCGGGCTGAATTTCACGCGGAGCACCGGCCGGTGCGTTGAGCGGAGCATCGACAGCGTGCAGGTCGTGGCGGATTGCTTCGCAGAGGGTGTTCGTCATTGGTTTTCCTTTCGTTGTGCCCCGTTCATTCGGGGCGGGGTGGGTGCTCATCCGCGTTCGCTGCAGATGGGCGAAGGTCTAAAGCGAAGGTCTAAACTTTTCAGAATTTCGGCTAGTCAACAGTGCTTATGGGCTTGAATCTTTAGCCGGTCAGCGTGGGTAGTAGCGAAATGAGGATGGGCACAATACCCAGGCAGATAAAGGCGGGCAGTGAGCACAGCCCGAGGGGTACCACGAGCGCTACGGAGAGCTTTCCGGCGGCGCGTTCTGCCGCGCGGCGTTCGCTGAGGCGATGCGCATCGGCTAGGGAGAGCAGCAGCGCCGTGCTGGGTGCGCCACCCGTGTAGGAGGGGGCGAGTGCATCCCGCAGCTCACCGAAGGTTCCCGCCGCGGACCCCGACCAGGCACTCCCCCAGCCGCTACCCATCTGTAGGCGCTGGCAGACCGTGTGCAACGGTCGGCTGTTGAGCGCCTCGGCGAGGGTGCCCAGGGCGGCGAGCGGTGCGAGCCCGGCTCTCAACTGCGCGGCGAGTAGTTCCAACACGAGGGCGGTATCAACGGGCCCGGCATCTGCTGGCAAGGCAGACTTTTCCGTCTCAGATTCAGCATTTGCCGTCCGCAGGCTCTCCACCTCCGCCCGATGCACGAGCGCGGCGGTCCAGCGGCGCCCGACGAAGGCGAGCCCCAGCCCGAGCAAACCGGTGAGCGCCCCGAGAATGGAGCCGGTCAGCACGCCCACGGGGTCGCTTCCCATGAGCACACCCAATCCGAGGCCAAGCAGCGGTAGCCAGGAGAGAATCCTGCCGGTGGCGCGCGGTGCGGCGAGGGCGCTCTGCCTACCCAGAAGCGCATCGATGCGTTCTTCGGCGTGTTCGGCGGCGCGTTCCAGGCTCGTGGCAAGCGGCGCACCGGCGCTCTCGCTCATGCGCATGCTCAGTTGCAGGTCGTGCAGGCGCTCGCGGCTGTGCGGGCGCATCCGGGTGCTGTTTTCGAGTAGCTGGGCGCAGGCGAGGTGCGCGGGGGCGCCCCAGGAGGTGACCGTGGCGAGAGCCTGCATGAAGCGGCGGATATCTTCGGCGCACCGCTTGTGCCCGTAGTCTTCGGAAAGGGGAGAGAGGCCTCGTACACGTAGAGCCCGGGTGCTTCTCCGGACGCTTTTCTTCGCACGCGGTTTCCCCGTACCCGGCACCAGCTCGTTCTCCCCGAGCTGCTCGAGCTCCCCGAGTTGCCTATAGCCCGGGTCGGTGCGCACCGCCTCCTGCAGGGGGATGCCGGCACGTAGGTTCAGGGCGAGGGTACGTAACATGAGCGGCCACATGCGCATTTCCTCGGCACTGGCTGCTCCGGCAATGCGCCCAGCTAGGCGCTCAGTCCAGCGCTCAGACCAGCGTTCGCGAAGGCTTCCATTGCTCTTCTCGTTCTGCTTCATTGCTTCCTCCTTTCACGTTTTCTGCTTCCCCCATTTCGGGGGCTAGTACCCAACATCAGACCCGGTAGAAATACGCCTGACCTGCAGGTACTCTTCACTCCCCTGTGTGGCGGGGTGCAGACTGTAAATACCCTCGATGCGGCGGCGACCATCCCGATGTTCCAGGTGGATAATGCGTTCAAAAGCCGTCGCCGTATGTAGAGCGACCGTTCTACTATCCAGTCCGGCGAGCGCGCCCAGGGCGCACAAACGCAGGGGCACCGCCTGCGCACTATTGGCGTGTAGGGTTGTTCCGGCACCGCGGTGACCGGTGTTCATGGCGGTCAGCAGGTGCACCACCTCCGCGCCGCGGCACTCACCGACCACGAGCCGATCCGGGCCCATGCGTAGCGCCTGCACAATCAGCTCACCCAGCCCGATTTCGCCGGCGCCTTCGGAGTTGGCGGCACGGGTTTTGAGGGCAATAACCTGCTCATGCTGCGGCGCCAACTCCGGGGTGTCTTCGAGCAGAATGAGGCGCTCCTGCGGCGAGCACAGCCCCAGCAGGGCGTTGAGCAGGGTGGTTTTGCCGGTGCCGGTACCGCCGCTAATGAGGAATCCGCGGCGTTCGGCAATCATGCGGCGCAGGTAGGCGGCGGTCGCATCATCACACAGCCCCGCGGCCTGCAGCTGCGCCAGGGTGGGGCGCTCGCGGGCGGGTAGACGCACGGAGAGCCGGGTGCGTTCGCTCAGCGGCGGGATAATCGCGTGGATGCGTCTGCCGTGCTCGTCGCTGATGTCAGCCGCCGGATGCGCGGCATCCAGCTGCCCGCCGTGCCTGCGGATGAGCCGCTCGGCGAGGTCGCGCACGCGCCGCTCATTGCCGAGGCTCAGCGCCACGGGGCGGGTGGTTCCGTTGATGCCCACCCAGATATCGCAGGGCGAGTTCACGTAGATATCGGTGATGGTTCCGGCGCGTTGCCCCTCGTCAAGGAGCAGGTCGAGGGCGCCGAGGCCGTAGAGTTCCGCGGCGAGGTAGCGTAGCGCGGTCTGCCGGTTGACGGGTACGTATTCCACGCTGGGGTAGCTCCAGGAGGTGGGCGCAGCTTGCACCGTTTTGGTGCGGAATTTTCGGGGCTTCGTCACATTAGTTCCGTCTGCGCCCGTTCCTTCTGCGTCCGCGTTCCCCCAGGCATTCCCCTGGCATCCGCCGTCGATGGTGCAGATTGCCTCATCCACGGCGTTTTCGAGAATCTCGCGGAGGGGCTGGGATTCCTGGAGTAACCCACCGCCCGCGGCACTCGCGGTGTTTGCACTGCCCGCGACGGTTGCGCCACCTGCGGGCGGCCGCTCCCCTGCCTTCTCGACCGTCTTATCAACCCCGGCACTGAATCCGTTACTGAATCCGTCACTGAACCCTCCGCTAAAACCGCCCAGGGCGATAGTGCTCATCTGCGGCGAGCACAGGATCAGCTCGCGGGCGTGCAGGGCAACGGCGCGGGCGCGATAGTCTTCGGGAATGAGCAGGGCGGGTAGCGAGTGCGCGCCGGTGTTCTGGACGCCCGTATTCTGTGCGCCCGGCTGATTCACACCCTGTGCGGCACGCGGCGGGCAACCGTTGGGGCTGCCGGGATTGTTGACTGGGTGCCCGGCGGGATTGTTGGCTGGGTGCCCGGCGGGATTGTTGGAGGGATTCATGGTGGGGTTCATGGCTCTAGGAGAGCATTGCGCCCGCCCCGAATTTTTAAGAGAATGAGCGTTCTGTGGATAACTCCTCGCGCACCCCGAAATATCCACGATGCACGTACCTCAAACGAACAAAACGCACGCATCCGGCGCTTTTATGACAAACCACTCGTACATTCTGGTGATAACCACGCACCACCCGTTCTACCGACGCATCCTCGATAATGGAAGAATGTACGTTCTGCTCAGTCCTGCCACCGGCGCGGGTATTACCGCCCAGACCGGCACTCCAGCGCACCCGGTCACGTCGGCTATTGCCGCGGGTGCGTCCCCGCGCGGTGCTCAGCCGGTGACTTCGTGGGGTGCTTTTCATTTTTCGGCGCCGACCGCAGAGCAGTTGCAGGACCCGACCTTTATTCCGCGGATTACGCGTGCGGATCGGGTGAGTGCGGCGAATCTTCCGGCGTATGTGCGAGAGGTGGAGCGGCAGGCGGCGGATTCGGCGCAGGCGCGTTTCCCGCGCTGGATTTGGGCTGATACCCGCCATGTTGACCCGCTGCTTCTGCGCCGCGGGGTGCGGGTGCATCTGTGCCATGATTTGCGTCTGGTGCAGCGGATTTTGGTGACTGCCGCTACGCATCCGAGCGGTTTTGTGGAGTACAGCCCGGTGCTGGATCTTTCTGATGTGCGTGAGGCGGTGGAGCCTCAGGGGTATCTGCCGGTGGCGCGGCAGATTCAGGGTCAGGAGGAGCTGTTCGGCGCTGATTTTTTGAGTGCGCCTGCTGCTCCTGATTCCTCCACGACTCCTACCAGCACCGCCCAGTCCCCCACCGCTTCCTCCCCGGATTTCCTGGAGGCGGCGCCTCATGAGCCTTTTGCCCCGCAGTTGGCGGCGGGCCCGGTGACTCTGCTGCCGGAGCATCCGGTGGTGCGTGTGCTGATGCGTGAATGGCTGGCGCAGGCGCGGGCTATTAGTGAGTCGAGGCACCCGGAGCGGTTGCGTCTTTTGGCGGCGGCTGAGTCTGCCGGTGCGTTGGTGGCGGCTGAGATTGGTTATTACGGCATCCCGTTTAATGTGCAGGCGCATCATGAGCATCTGTGCGAGTTGTTGGGTCCGCGTCCGGTGCCTGGGGAGCGTCCGCAGAAGATGCAGGAGTTGGCGGAGCAGATTCAGCGCATGCTGTTTATGCCGTCGTTGAACCCGGATTCGCCGCAGGATCTTTTGCGTGCTTTGCAGTCTGCGGGGGTTTCGGTGAAGTCTACGCGGTCGTGGGAGTTGAAGAGTTGGGCGGAGGCGATTCCTGCTCAGCGGGAAAAGCGTTGGGCGCTGATTGACCCGATTCTGCGGTATAAGAAGCTGTACCGTATTTGGACTGCTAACGGCTGGACCTGGGCTGATACTTGGGTTTCTGAGGGTGCGTTCCGCCCGCATCTTGAGGTGGGTGGTGCCGCGACCGGGCGCTGGGGCGCTTCCGGCGGTGGTGCACTGCAGCTTCCTGCGGAGATTCGTCAGGCGGTGCAGGCGCCGGAGGGTCAGGTGCTGACGGTGACGGACGGCTCGCAGATTGAGCCGCGCATCCTGGCGGCGTTGAGCCGTGATGAGGCGCTCGCTTCGGCGGGTCGCGGCGCTGACCTGTATGCGGGTATTGCCGAGTTGGCGCGCCTGAAGGGTGTGGCTTTGACGGAGCGTTCCCACGCGAAGGTGGGCATGCTGGCGATTATGTATGGTGGCCGCAGCGGTGAGATTGGTGCGCTGTTGCCGCATGTGGCGGCGCTTTTTCCGCAGGCTATGGAGTTTACGGAGCGTGCGGCTCGTATTGGTGAGGCGGGCGGTCAGGTGACGACTTTTTTGGGTCGCACGTCCCCGCCGGTGGATGAGCGTTTCCGTGAGATTGTGGCCGATCGGTCGTCGCCGGCGGCTGAGTCGCGTGCCGTATCGACGGCGCGTGCGCACGGTCGCATGACCCGCAATTTTATTGTTCAGGGTACGGCTGCGGAGTGGGCTTTGTGTTGGATGGGCGCGGTGCGTTCTCGTCTGCTGTCAGAGCGGATTTTTGGTATGCCGATGCGCACCCGCATCGTGTATTTTTTGCACGATGAGCTTCTGCTCTGCGGTCCTGAGCTGGAGGCGAATCGCGTAGAGCGTATTGTGCGTGAGGGTGCTGCGGAGGCGGCGCGTCTGCTGTTCGGTCGGGTGCCGGTTGATTTTCCGGTGTCGGTGGCGCGGGTGCACAACTACGCAGACGGTAAATAATCTGCGGGCAAAATAGAGACAAAAATAGGGGCGGCGGGTAGCTTCATTCAAGCTACCTGCCGCCCCTATCCGCACCCTGTATCCGCTAGTCAAGTGTTTATTCCGCGAAGAGCTTTACTCCTCGTAGCCGGGTGCCGGGCGCATCTTTTTCTTGTCCCAGGGCACGGTCCAGCCGAGCGAGTCGAAGATCCGGTCAAGCAGAATTGCGGTGAATCCCCAGACGGTGAATTCTTCGCCGCCGGGCATACGCACCTCGAAGGCGGGGGTGCGGTGTGAGGTGCGGCCGCGCTTGACGTAGGCGGTGTGCCGATTGGCGGGGTTGAGCAGGTCGCGCACGGGCACGCGGGCGATGAGCGCGGATTCGTTGTGGTCGACGACCTCGACGGGCACGGGGCTGTTCCACCAGCCGATGACGGGGGTAACCATGAAGTTGCTGATGGGTAGCGGCAGGGTGCGCAGCTGGCCGAGGACCTGCACGCCGGCGGGATCGAGCCCGGTTTCTTCGACCGCCTCGCGCAGGGCGGCGATGTGGGCGACGGGTTCACCCGTGGACTCGGCAAGCGCGTAGTCTTCGGGGTCGATTTTGCCGCCGGGGAATGCGGGCTGACCGGCGTGTGAGCGCAGGGTTGCGGCACGCACGAGGAGCAGTACGTCCAGGTCGGCGCTGACGTTGTCGGGGCAGCCGTCAAATTCGCCGGTGGAGGGCGAGTTGTCGAGCACGCCGAAGAGGATCAGCACGGCGGCTTCTTTGCTCAGGGGGCTGGCGGGTGCGCTGCGTAGTAGGGCTTGGACATCGAATTCCACGCCGCCCTCTGCGAGAGCTGCCAGTGCCTGCTGGGCGGGGTGCTGTGCGTCCTGCCCCGCCGGTTCGGGTTGCACCGGTTCGGATCGCGCCAGTTCGGGTTGTATCGACTGCTCGGGTGCGCTCATCTGTGTACCTCTCTTCTGCGCGGCTGCATTCCGGTTCGGCTCAGCCACCGTTAGGCGCTGAGCGGGTAGCCTTCTGCCATGAGTTCGCGGCGGGTTGCGCCCTGCAGGAATCGCAGGTGCAGGTCTTCTCGGCCGGGTGCCATTTCGTATTTCATGAGTTTACGTGCTGCCTGTTCGTTCGTCTCCCCGGCGCCATAGGACGGGCAGAGGTCGGCGACGGGGCATACGCCGCAGGCGGGCTTTTTGGCGTGGCAGATGCGGCGGCCGTGGTAGACCATGCGGTGTGAGAAGAACGTCCAGTCTTTACGTTCGATGAGTTCGGCGACGTCTTTTTCGACCGTCTTGGGGGCGTCTGCGGTGGTGAATCCCATGCGGCGGGCGAGGCGGCCGAAGTGGGTGTCTACGGTCAGTCCGGGCACGTCGAAGGCGTTTCCGAGGACCACGTTCGCGGTTTTGCGGCCAACTCCGGCGAGTTCTACGAGCTCGTCGAGGGTTGAGGGCACCTGCCCGTTGTGGCGTTCTACGAGCTGCTGGGAGAGGGTGACGATGGAGCGTGCCTTGGCGCGGTAGAAGCCGAGGGACTGAATGTAGGGTTCGACCTCTTCGGTACGTACGGAGGCGAGCGCGGCGGCGTCCGGGTAGCGTGCGAAGAGTGCACCGGTGACGGAGTTGACGCGCACGTCGGTGGTTTGTGCCGAGAGCACGGTGGCGATGAGTAGTTCGAAGGGGTTGTCGAAGTCGAGTTCTGCGACGGCGTAGGGGTAGGTTTCGCCGAGGATGCGGTTGATTTTGCGGGCGCGGCGCACGGTGGCGAGGTGGCTTTCGGGTGCGCGTGCGTTGAGGCGGCGTGCGGCGGCTGCGGCTTTGAATTCGGGAACGAATCGAATCTGCAGGAGCGATTGGGTGTTCTCTGCAGCGGTGTTCTCAGCCGCGTTATTTTCTGCCGCGGTGTTCTCTATTTCGGTGCGGGTGGCGTTCTCGGTCATAGCGCGAGGGTACCGGGCTTGGCCGTGTGGGCGGTAGCGAGGTTCACCGTACTTGGCCCGCCTCTCATCATTTTCTGGGCAGTTCGCGCCGGCTAGCACTTGGCGGGCACTCACTGTGCCACACTGGTTTTATGTCAGATACGATTTTTGTGCTTAACGGACCGAATTTGAACCTGCTTGGGCAGCGCCGCCCCGAGGTGTACGGCTACACCACTCTGCACGATATTGAGCGTATGGTGCGTGAGCACGCGGCGGATCATGGTTTTGATGTTGAGTTTATGCAGTCGAATCATGAGGGTACGCTGGTGGATGAGATTCAGCGTGCTCGTACTCGTGGCGCGGCGATTATTATCAACCCGGCGGCGTACACGCACACTTCGGTGGCACTGCACGATGCGCTGGAGGCGGCTGAGATTCCGGTGGTTGAGGTGCATCTGTCGAATGTGCATCGTCGTGAGCAGTTCCGTCATCATTCGTTTGTGTCGCCGCAGGCTACCGCGGTGATTGCCGGTGCGGGTGCGTACGGCTATGTCATGGCGGTTGATTTCCTGGCACAGCATCTTGCGGAATAAATAACAGTGCAGCATTTGGCGGAATAGCCCAGCGCTTCGCGGAATAACAGCGCGCCGCCTCCTTTCGTTAAATAGTTCAGGCTCCCGTTCCTCGTGTGAGGGCGGGAGCCTGAACTTTTATCGCTATCTAGCAACTAGTTACTTGCGGCAGGTGCCGGTGGAGACTGCGGCGGTGTTGTCGCCGCCTTCGGCCAGTGCCTGCTTGAGGGTGCTTGCGGTGATGGCGTAGCCGGTCTGGCCGGTGGTTGCCCTACCGAAGATCACGCCGACCACGTTGCCGTTTTCATCGAGGACGGGGCCGCCGGAGTTGCCGTGCTGCACGTCGGCTGCCAGCTGGTAGACCTGGCGCATGGCGTTAGCGCGGCCGGTGTCGGCGTCGATGGCCTGGGTGTTGCCAATGCCCTGCACAGTGGCGGGCAGTGCCTTGAACGGGCCGCCCTTGGGGTAGCCCATGAAGGTTACGAGGCTGCCTGCGGTGGCGTTGGTGCCGATGGTCAGCGGTTCGAGCGGTAGCTTGGGAACGCTGATGAAGGCGATGTCCTGTTCGGTGTCCATGTAGACGACGGTGCCGGGCCAGGTGCGGCCGCGGGAGTCCTGCACGACCGGGGAGGTCACGCCGGCGACCACGTGGGCGTTGGTGACGACCAGGCCGTTGTCCGCCACGAAGCCGGAGCCGGTGGAGGTGTAGCCGCACTGCTCGGCGGCGCCCAGGATCTCAACCACGGAGGCAGCCGCCCGGTTCAGTGCCGCAGATTCTACGGTCTCGGTGGGGGCGCTGGTTTCGGGGGCGATGAGCTGACTGACTTCGGGAATGGTTCCGAAGGCGAGCACGTCATTGCGTACCGTGTTGATGCGGTCCTTGACGACCTCGGGGGTGGAGGCGACCATCCAGGAGAGGGTCTTGGAGTCGCTGAGCGCAGTGTTGAGCTGCGGGATGGGTACGGTGCGCATGGAGATGGTCAGCACGACCATGACCAGGGCACAGGCGGCGAGATTCAGCACGCCGCCGAAGAAGCGTTCAATGCCCTTGAGCGGGGTGATGTCAGTGACGCGGCGGATGGTGCGCCCGGCAAGGATACCGAGCCACTGTCCGATGGTCAGGCAGATGACGAGCACGCCGACGGCGGTAATGAGGCTCCACTGTGATCCCACGGATGCCACGGCAAGGGGCACGAGCCAGGCTGCGGCGCAGACGCCCAGACCCAGGCCGAGGAAGGTTCCGAGGGTAGTGAAGAATCCGCTACGGACTCCGGCGAGGAAGTAGAGCAGCAGAATGATGGGGATAGCAATATCAAGCAGGTTGATGCCAGTCGTCACGACTAATTGCCTCCTTGGTGGGTAGAAGTGGTCACAGTGTGCCCATTGTGGTTGGTGCGGGCTGTGCCCGGTGAGTGTGGCGGCGCGTTAACACCCAGTGGTGGGTGCGGCGGGCTTGTGTTCCCGGGGTTTTTGGGACCGGGTTTCTGCCTCGTCGCATCGTACCGCGTGTGGAGGCGGTGCGCCTCCTGGTCATGAGGGTGTCTGCGTGCTTGGTACCGAAAAAAGTACACACCTGAATGCCTGATATTAGGTGCTGAACCTGTGGGTAAGCTTTGAATTTTCTCGGAAGAAATAACTTTTGCTGTAAAGCTTGCCCTATCGGAATGCACAAACAGCTTTTTTAGGGTACGCTCATATCAGTTGAATATGTCACACTAGCTTGAGCCTTCTCACATTTCAGATGTTGAGACGCATGACACCGGTTCGGGCTCACTCACTGAACATTTACGAGTTTCGGCTCATCACCTCATATCTAGGAGAACTTTATGGATCTCGAGATCCTCCGTCGTACCCCTCTCTTTGCTAACCTCGACGACGCAGCTTTCGCTCTGCTGACCGATGACATTCAGGAGATTGACCTCTCCCGCAACGCCGTCCTTTTCTACGAGGGTGACCAGGACGACCAGCTCTTCGCTGTGCTCTCCGGTAAGGTCAAGCTGGGCCGCACCGCCGCTGACGGCCGCGAGAACATGGTCGCGATTATGGGTCCCGGTGATGTTTTCGGCGAGATGGCCCTCTTCGACCCCTCGCCCCGTTCGACCAACGCTGTCGCTGTTTCTGAGACCCGCTTGGCTGCCATCAAGCACGAATCCTTCAAGCGCGCGCAGCAGCTGGATCCCTCGATTTCCGATCAGGTAATTAAGACTCTGGCTCGCCGCCTGCGCCACGCTAACGAGGCACTGGCTGACCTGGTCTTCTCCGACGTTCCCGGCCGCCTCGCTAAGGCGCTGCTGGACCTGGCTGACCGCTTCGGCCGCCCCGCAACCGACGGTGTGCTCGTTGCTCACGAGCTGACTCAGGAAGAGCTGGCACAGCTGGTTGGCGCATCCCGCGAGACCGTGAACAAGGCTCTTGCCGAGTTCGTTTCTCGCGGCTGGATCCGCCTAGAGGCACGCGCAGTTGTCATTCTGGACCTGCCCCGCCTGCGCCAGCGTTCCCGCTAAGGTCTCTTTGAGTTAGGGCATTCTAGGACGCCCTCGTTGAAAGACGCACAGCTTAAATAAATCAGGAGCCGTTTCCCTCTGCATGGGGAAACGGCTCCTGATTTATTTAACGCTTCATCGTACGAGCGAGCGGATGCACTACCCTCTTAGAGCACGCCCGTTGCGCCGGTGTACATGGAACCGGTGGTAGCCGGAACCACCTCGGTGAAGGAGAGCATGCACGCACCGTTGTGGGTGACGAGCACGGGCTTCTTCACCTCAATATTGCGGCGCTTGGACAGCCAGGCCACGGAAGTCTGGGCCTTTGCCAGGGATTCGAGCATGCACATCACGCCGGGGGTAATGAGCTGGTCGAGGGTACGGCCCACCGTGTTGGGCTGGCCGATGCGGTCACCCAGTTCGCTGGTGTCCTTGGCTTCGAGCAGTTCACGCACGTTCAACCAGTCACCCCACACGCCCTTACCGAGCAGTAGCTTCGGGTCCTGGCCGACGGGCAACGCCGTGGTGAAGTAGGCGATATCGTAGCGCTTGAGGAAGAAGTCCGGGGACTGCCAACGCGCGACCGGACGCAACAGGTCGGCGCGCACGCTCAGACCGCTGGAGGTCAAGAAGTTAGAGAAGCTCTTGTCCTGCTCGGCAACCGCTTCACGCCACGCCATGAGCTCAGGGGTGCTGGAGCGCTCCACGACGTCCTGTTCGTCCTCACCAGCGAGCAGAATGCCGGTCTCTTCAAAGGATTCACGCACGGCAGCCATGACGCTGCGGCGTGCCTGAGCAATATCGGAGAAGTGGAATTGATCCTGCCAATAGTCGGCACCGGGGCCCACCCAGGAGGCGGACTCATCGTCACCGGGAAGAGCCGTACCGCCGGGGAAAGCCACCACGCCCAGCGGGGAGGTGCCGGGACGGTAGGTCAGAATCGTTTCGAGGCCGTTGTCGCCATCGCGCACAAAAATAACGGATGCCGCCTGGCGCATCGTACAGCCGACGGTGCATTCGCTACCGCCTGCACGCCAGCTTTCGGCGGCGGTGCGCATGAACTCGGGAATCGTGTAGAGACGCTGAATGGAGGCGGTGCGCGGACCTGACTGACGGCCGGTGAACACGCGGGGGCGTTCCACGCCCTCAGCCGGGGTGGGAGTGCCGAAGCGGCGTTCCTGCACCGGCAGGGGTAGAGTCTTGATGTTTTGGGCGGTGCCGTTGTCCTGTACGGATTCGGTGTGTGCAGTCTTCTCAGGAGCGTCCTGCGCTGCCCGCTGACCTTGGGCAGCACGAATAGCAGACAGCGGCAGAGCGCCGGTGTACAGCTTAGACATACTCAACGATGATCTCGACCTCTACGGGCGAATCGAGGGGAAGGACGGGAACACCGACAGCGGAGCGGGCGTGCTGGCCTGCCTCGCCGAAGATTTCGCCGAGCAGTTCGGAGGCGCCGTTAATGACGGCGGGCTGAGCGGTGAAGTTCACCTCGGATGCTACGAAGCCGACAACCTTCACGACGCGCTGCACGCGGTCCAGGTCGCCAATAACGGACTTGACTGCTGCCAGGGCGTTGAGCAGGCAGATACCCGCGTACTTCTTAGCGGCCTCGGGGGTCACGAAGCCTTCAGCGCCGGAGTCGGACACCTTACCGGTTTCGGGCAGGGCGCCGTCGACGAAGGGCAGCTGACCGGAGGTGTACACGTAGGAGCCAGAGGTAACAGCCGGAACGTAGGCTGCAACGGGGGCGGGTGCTACGGGCAGTTCGTAACCGAGTTCGCGGATACGTGCTTCAATACGGGATTCAGGCATGATTACTCCAGAAGGATGGCGGGTGCTGGCACCCAAACAGTGATAGGGGAAACGCCGTAAATTTAAACGCTACTGATATTCAGGCAGCTGTTAAACGGCTAACCGGCGGCCTTCCTCATCTATTCCCGCACTCCCATAGTTATAGGAGAGTCGGAATAGCGAGGTGACCGCCGGGTACGCTGCTCTTAGTCAGCCTTCTCGCGCTTAAAGTAGGCGATGGGGTTGCCCTGAGTCGGAGCGACCATGTTCGACGCGGGGGTTGCGCCAGCAGGTGCGGATGCGCCGGGGAGAACGGTTACGAGCTCCCAGCCGTCTTCACCCCAGTTGTCGAGGATTGCCTTGGTCGTGTGGATCATCAGCGGTACAGTTGCGTATTCCCATTTCTTCATACCCTCTAGACTAGCTTTCAGGGTCGAATAAGTAAAAGGGATTTACTATGGTTTCGGTCAATGTCCGGCGCTTTTGGGGGCTTTACTCTCAGGGCTGAGGCACCCGCGCCCCTATGGGGTGCCGCGACGGGCTTCTTCTCACAGTTTCATGGGATAAACTGAATGAATGGCTTCATCTAAGAAAACCCGTTCGCGTCGCCGTCCGGGAGATTTTTTGCAGTTCCTCGCGTTCAGCGTGATTGCCGGTTTCCTCGCGGCAATCATTGTCGTACCCCCTGCCGTGAGCTTGGGTATGGTCACGAACGCGTCGATGTCATGGTTCCAGGACCTTCCTGACGACATTGCCGATGGCATCTCCTCCCGTCCTTCTACTATTTACGCTGCTGACGGCAAGACCGAAATCGCGACCTTCTTCGAAGAGAACCGTGAACCGGTCAAGCTGGATCAGATTTCTCAGCACATGAAGGACGCTATCGTCTCGGTGGAGGACCGTGACTTCTACAACCACGGTGCTGTCTCCGCTATCGGTATCGGTCGTGCGTTCTTGAACAACATCATTAACTCCAACAGCGGCCGCCGTCAGGGTGCATCCACCCTGACCCAGCAGTACGTTAACAACCTCATTGTTGACTCCGCTGTGGCTCGTGGTGAGGATGCTACCGCAACCCTGAACGGTAACAAGACCTACGCCGCAAAGATTCGCGAGATGAAGCTTGCGATTTCTATGGAGCAGAACAAGTCCAAGGACGAAATCCTTGAAGGCTACCTGAACATCGTGAACCTTGGCGGTTCGAACTACGGTGTTGAGGCTGCTGCACAGTACTACTGGGGTATTTCCGCTAAGGACCTGAACGTGGCACAGTCCGCGCTTCTTGCCGGTCTGGTGCAGGCACCGAACGTGTACGACCCGACTGTGAACCCCGAACTCGCCCGTGAACGCCGCGACATCGTTCTGGGCACCATGCTCCGCGACGGCAAGATTACCGATAAGGAATACAGCGACGCTATCTCCAGCGACATTAAGCTCAACGTCAAGCCCAAGTCCCAGGGTTGCTCCCTGGCAGGTGATAAGGCATTCTTCTGCCGCTACGTGGTCAACTACCTGCTGCAGGATGAGTCCCTCGGCGCAACCGCTGAGCTGCGTAACACCGCAATTAAGCGTGGCGGCCTGAAGGTGGTTACCACCCTGAACCCCGAGGCTCAGACCGCGGCAAAGCAGGCTGTGGACTCCACCCAGCCGGCTGCAACCAACTGGAACGACGTGAACTCCGCGCTGACCAGTGTTGAGCCCGGCACCGGCCGCGTCATCGCGATGGCACAGAACACCGAGCTCGGTAGCCCCGCAGACGCAAACGACCACTCCAAGACCGAGTACAACTACAACGTTGACAGCGCCTACGGTGGTACCCGCGGCTTCCAGCCCGGTTCGACGTTCAAGCCGATTATTCTGGCACAGTGGCTCATCAGCGGCCGCGGCGCTAACGCTACCGTGAACGGTACCCAGCTGTTCTGGCCCACCAGCTTCGGTTGGAACGCCAAGTGCTACGACGGCGGTAAGTACTACTACACCGGTCAGCCGAACGGCTGGTCCTACAAGAACGCAGTCAACGGCGGTCTGACCTACGGTACCGCTGCGTACGGTATTCGCCAGTCGTTGAACTCGTACCTGTACGGCATGCTCTCCCAGATTGACCTGTGCGATGTGCACGACCTGTCTGTCAAGATGCACGCCCTGGACGGTACCGGCGAACCGCTGCACAGCATCCCCGATCTGGGTACCAACATTGGTGGTACCAAGTACGGTATCTCCCCGCTGACCAGCGCGTCCATGTACGCTATCTTCGCTTCTGAGGGTAAGTACTGCACCCCGCGCCCCATTGAGAAGATCACCAAGACCAACGGTGAAACCATGAAGGAATACCAGAACCAGTGCGAGCAGGTCCTGGATCCGGACATCGCGAACGGTGTCAGCTGGGTTCTGAAGGGCGTTATCCAGCCTGGCGGTTCCGCTTCTCAGCGCGGTATTGGTCTGCCGAACGGTTCGGCTGCGAAGACCGGTACGAACGATAACTCCTCCCAGACCTGGCAGGTTGGCTACACTCGTGGCCTGTCTACCGCGTCTTGGGTTGGTTCTAACAACCTCGGCTTCCGCTCCCTGAACGGTGTGGGCATTAACGGTCGAGTCCTCGAGTATGTCGATGGTGCAACCTACGCGGGTGCACAGTGGCAGTCGTTCATGAAGACGATAGCTCCGAAGTACAACACGAAGGACTTCACCACCCCCAGCGATAAGATTCTGTCGTACAGCTAGAATCACAGCTCATCAACTGAAGCCTGAAAGGCGATTGATAATGTGTGAAAACGCAGTCAACGCCCGCGTCCCCGTGGCGGTCCCCGGCGCACGCGGCTCCTCCCCGCTCCTGAAGAAGGTAGCGGGGGCGGTAGCCGCCACTGCAGCCTTGGGGGCCGCCACGGCGGCGTATGGGCACTTTATTGAGCTGAACAATTTTCAGCTCCGCACCGAGTCCCTGCCGGTGTTGCCCGCCGGTAGCCCTGACTTTAGGATTCTGCATATTTCGGATATGCACATGATTCCGGGCCAGCAGAAGAAGATTGACTTCATGCACTCGCTGGCTGCACTGGAGCCAGATTTGGTGATGAATACGGGCGATAACCTTTCCCACGTGGACGGTATGGGCCCGCTACTGGAGGCGCTCAACCCGCTCATGGACTTCCCCGGCGTATTTGTGCCCGGCTCGAATTGCTATTTCGCGCCAGTGTTCAAGAACCCGGCACGTTACCTGTGGCAGCCGCGCACCCCGCAGATGATTGAGGAAGGCTCGCGTGTAGCCCTGCCCATTGAGCGGATGCACGACGCCTTCGAGTCGCGCGGCTGGACGGGCCTGATTAACCGCTACGACACACTGAACCTCAAGGGTCTGCGCCTGGAGTTCTCCGGCGTGGATGACCCGCACCTGCGTTACGATGAGCACCCCGGATTCGCCCCCGGCGCTTTCGATGAGGGGCACGAGCCGAGCGTCCGTATCGGCGTGGCGCACGCCCCCTACATGCGTACTCTGCATCGCTTCGTGCAGGACGGTGCACAGGCTATTTTTGCCGGTCATACGCACGGCGGTCAGGTCTGCCTACCCGGCGGTCACGCCCTGGTCAGCAATTGCGATTTGCCGCCTTCGCGTGCGAAGGGTGTCAGTAAGCAGTCCGGTATTCCGGTTCAGGTTTCTGCCGGTTTGGGCACCTCTCGTTTTGCGCCGGTCCGTCTGTTCTGCCCGCCGGAGGCGATCCTGGTGACCCTCACAGCTCGTGGTCAGGAGCAGGGTGCCTCCGCTACCGCAGCGGGTGGTCGTCTCTAATGTCTGAGGCTTCTACAGCACACACGGCTAAGCGCCGCCGTAATCCTTTCCTGGAGACGGCGAGCGAACCGACCCCCGACCCGATCGACTACGCGCACGGTCAGCGTGCCCCGCGCACCCTCGCCGCGTATGCGCGTCCGATTCGTGTGCGCTGGGGCGTGGGCCTGCTCGTGGCGTTCGGTGCCGGTGCCCTTGAGATTTCCATCCCGCAGATGTTGCAGATTATTGTGGATCATCTCTCGCAGAGCACCACCGAGAGCGCCATCTGGATTGCCGGTGGCCTGGTGCTTCTGCTGGGTATTGCGCATGCCTCCTTCATGTATTGGAGGCGCTGGCTGATTGTGGACCCGACCTCCACGATTGAGCTGTCTATGCGCATGAACTTCTTTGACCGTCTGCTCAGCGCCCCGCTTTCTCTGCTGGATTGTTGGCCCTCCGGTCAGTTGCTGACCCGCTCCATGAGCGATTTGGGGACGATTCGCCGTTGGTTGTCTTTCGGTATTGTTCAGATGCTGACTGTTGTGGTGATGTTCCTGGTCGGTGGCTTCTTCATGCTGCGTTCTTCGCCGTCTCTGGCGCTGGTGTTCGTGGTGACCGTGCCGATTCTGGTGCTGTCACTGGTGAACTTCACCCGCAAGTACTACCGCGCCTCGCATGAGATTCAGCAGATGACGGGCGACCTCTCCACCCGCATTGAGGAGTCGGTGCGCGGCATCCGCGTGATTAAGGCGCTGGGCCGCTCCCCCGAGCAGATTCAGGAATATTCCGAGTCGGTAGATGCCCTGCAGGTGCGCGAGTACGGCAGGTCGATGCTGGTGGCTCGTGTTGCCCTGTACCAGGGCCTGATTGTGGGTGTCTCCACGGCGGTGGCGCTGGCTGTGGGCGCCTCGCAGGTTGCGGCGGGCACCTTGAGCCTGGGCGCGATGACCGCCTACTTTGCGGTGCAGACGACCGTACTCAGCCATGTGACTCGCTCGACCGCGCTGATGTCTGCCTATTTGAGCTATAAGGTGGCGTTGGAACGCCACAACGAGGTTATGGATGAGCCCGGCTTTGAGGCGGTACCGCTGGTTCGTGGCTCCGAGGCTGTGTCTGGGCCCGAGCATCCGCAGGGTGCTTCTGATTCGTCAACACTAGCTGGAGTGTCTGCCGAGGGCGGCTCCGGGAAGGAAACTATGCAGTACCCCAGCGGTGGCGCAGTGTCTGTCACTTTCGATCACGTCCAGTTCAGCTACGACGCTGCCGAAGCACCTGTTTCTGCAGAGGATACCGGCGCAAACTCTGAGGTGAAGGCACCCGAGGTTTCCGTGCTGAAGGACGTAAACTTCAAGGTCTTCCCGGGTGAGATTCTGGCGCTGGTGGGTGCAACCGGTAGCGGCAAGTCGACCGTGCTGTCGCTGGTTCCGCGTTTCTACGAGCCAACCTCCGGTTCCCTGCGTTTTGGCACCCGAGATACCGCCGACATGTCCATTGAGGAGGTGCGCACCCAGACCGCGTTCGTCTTTGAGGAGGCGGTGCTTTTCTCCGGCACGGTTCGCGAGAACGTGCTGATGGGCGTTGCTGAGCAGTACGAGCGCGGCACCGAGGATGAGGACTACCCTGCCGCAGAAGAGCTGGAGGCGACCCTCCAGACCGCGTTGCAGCTGGCTGCGTGCGATTTCGTGGCGGAGCTTCCGCAGGGTCTGGATACCGTCATTGGTGAGGAGGGTCTGAGCCTTTCGGGTGGTCAGCGTCAGCGTCTGTCGTTGGCGCGCGCTTTGGCGAAGCGCCCCTCCGTGCTGCTGCTGGATGACCCGTTCTCGGCGCTGGATGTGAACACTGAGGAACGTATTATTACCGGTCTGCGCGAGGGTCTGGAGGGCCTGGGCGGCGCTACGACCCTGTTGACGGCGCACCGCCCCTCCACCGTCGCGTTGGCGGACCGCGTGCTACTGATGGTTGATGGTGCTGTGGTCGCTGAGGGCACTCACGCTGAGCTGATGGACTCTTCGGAACAGTACCGTCAGCTGATGACGATGGAGGAGGGCTAATGGCCCATCATCGTCCGGCGGAGCCGCGGGAGCAGATGAGCCCGCAGGAGCGCGCGGAGACCCGTGAACGCTCGATGGCTCTGCTACGCCAGATGCTGCGCCCGCACCGTGGGGCCTTGGCTCTGTCGATTATTTCGGTGCTTTTGGTCTCGGGTTCCTCGGCGGTTGCGCCGATTCTGATTGCCCGCGTTTTGGATAGTTCCATTGAGCCGCTCAGGCAGGGTGATGTTTCTCCTCTGCTGACCCTGCTGACGTTTTTTGTGGCGGCTACCGCGGTGACCGCGATCTTCTCGTGGGTCAACGTGGCGTACACGGTACGTGTGTCGCTGGGTGTGGTGGTGTACCTGCGTAAGCGGGTGTTCCGTCACGCGCAGTCGCTGAGCGTGTCGTTCCATGAGCGGTACACCTCGGGCAAGGTCATTTCGCGTCTGACTAGCGATATTGATACGGTCCGCAGCTTCTTGGATAGCGGCATCAGCCAGTTGGCGATTACCTTGCTGTCCATGGTGATTTCTGCGGTCGCTATTTTCCTTCTGGATTGGCGTATTGGTCTGTTCATGCTGGTCTTGGGCGTGCCGATTTACTTCTTGACGCGCTGGTTCCAGAAGACCGCGGTGCCGGTTTTCCGCACGATGCGTACCGAGTCTGCGCATTTGACGAGCCGTTTTGTGGAGACTTTTACGGGCATCCGCGCGGTGAAGGCGTTTGGTGCGGAGGCGCAGATGCGTTATGAGTACGCTCAGGCGTCGGAGCGTTACCGCCTTGCGGTGATGGATTCGATTAAGATTTTTGGTGTCTACTCGCCCGTGCTGATGCTTTTGGGCAATGTGTTTATTGCCGGTGCGCTAGTGCTGGGTGGTTATGCGGTGCTGGGCGGCACCATGCAGATCGGTACTCTGCTGGCGCTGGTGATTTACGCGAACCGCGTGTTTGAGCCGGTCATGCAGCTCTCTGAGTTCTACAACATGTTCCAGTCGGCGATGTCCGCGTTGGAGAAGCTGTCCTCGTTCTTGGCTGAGGAGCCGGAGGTTGCTGAGCCGGAGCATCCGCATGAGCGCGCTGTAGAGTCTGCTACCGGTACCGCTGAGGGCGCGTCCGGCACGATTCACGGTGCCCTCGTGGAGCTGGATTCGGCGGTCTTTGGGTACACATCGGATCGTCACGCGTTGAAGGAGACGACCCTGCGCATTGAGCCGGGTACGACCGTGGCGCTGGTGGGTGCTACGGGTGCCGGTAAGTCGACTATCGCTAAGCTGGTGGCTCGTTTCTACGATGTTTCAGCCGGTCAGGTGCGTATTGACGGCGTGGATGTCCGCCAGCTGGCGGATGGGCAGCTGCGCCGTGAGGTGCTCATGCTGACCCAGGAGGTGTTTCTGTTCTCCGCGTCGATTCTGGAGAATATCCGCATGGGTAACCCGCAGGCGTCCGATGAGCAGGTGAAGGCTGCCGCGAAGGCGGTGGGTGCTGACGCGTTCATTGAGCGTCTGCGTGAGGGCTACGAGTCGCAGCTGGGCCGTGGCGGTATTACCCTGTCGGCGGGTCAGCGTCAGCTGGTGTCCTTTGCTCGCGTGTTCTTGGCGAACCCGCGGGTGCTGATTCTGGATGAGGCGACGGCTTCGCTGGATATTCCGAGTGAGCGTGCGGTGCAGGCGGCGCTACGTACCGTGTTGGCGGGGCGTACGGCGCTGGTGATTGCGCATCGCCTCTCGACGGTTCTGGGCGCTGATCGTGTGCTGGTGATTCATGAGGGCTCCGTGGTGGAGGATGGCTCCCCGCAGCAGCTGATTGCCTCCGGCGGTCGTTTTGCGGCGATGTACGCCTCCTGGGATGAGCTGAATCAGGTTCATGAGGCTGAAGCCTAGGAACTTTATTTGCCCCTCCCCGACCGGTGGCGTGCCACTGTGTTGCGTTCTGAATTTTTTTGGGCTATCCTAGGTGAGTTGCCTACGGTATTCGCTGATAGGTCAACATCGGGATGTGGCGCAGCTTGGTAGCGCGCGTCGTTCGGGACGACGAGGTCGCAGGTTCAAATCCTGTCATCCCGACAGTTAGCCCCGGTCCGCTGGACCGGGGCTTTGTCGTATCCGCAGTATTTCTGTTACAGACTCCTAGGCAGACTCCGGCGCAGATTCTGCTGCAGATATTGAGTATATAGAGGCGACCCCCCTACCCGCGCAGGAACGCGGGCGAGGGGGTCGCTTTCGTATTGAGTTCAGGTTCGGTTAGCCGCGCCCGGAGATGAGGGCGAGAATCGCCTCCAGGGGGCCGCGTCCGGCAATGGAGCGTGCCATGCGCGACCAGAGGGTGCAGATGCCCAGGGCAATTGCGGAGCCGAGCAGAAGGAAGGCGCTCCAGTACACGGCGGTGCCCCAGCCTCCGGTGGCGATGTAGTGCTCGCCCACGGTGAGAGCCTTGACGGTAGGGCCTGCGTAGATGATGATTCCGCTCAGCACAATGGAGGCGCTCAGAGACATCTGGCCCAGGCGGGCGATCGGGGTGAGCATTCCCGCCTGTGCGGAGAGCAGTCGCGCACATTCTGCCCAGAAGTACAGGGTTGCCGCCAGGTTCAGGGTCAGCAGCACCTGCGGGCTGTTGAGGAAGCCCAGCTCGGTGTAGGGGTTGAAGGTGCGGTAGACGGCGAGCGCCAGTACAGCGAGTACTACGGGGATTGCGAGCTTTGCCTGCAGGTTGTCGTAGAGGCGCACAAGCACGATGCCCAGGCACATGACCCAGATGAGTTGCGCGCTCTGCGCGTGGTTGACGCCGTGGTTTGCGAGGAACGGCAGCTGCATGGCGGTCCACTGGTCGGCCCGAGCGGCTGCGTCCATGAGGAGGGTGTAGGTCCAGGTGATGAAGGGGCTGGTGACCACCGCCAGCACGGCGACCGCCCACAGGGGCAGGTGCACGACGAATAGGGTTAGCAGGGTAAGCAGCGCCAGGTGCACGAGCATGTCGAAGGGCAGAGAGTATGCGAAGCCCTGCGCCGGTACGGTCACGCCGGCTTGCGGCAGGTAGGTAGCACCCTGCATGAGTGCCACACCCAGCAGAAGCAGCGCGAGGAATCGCACGATGGTTCCGGCGAAGAGTTGCGGGAAGTTCGCGGTGCGTGCGTAATGCCAGGCGGCTGCGCCCAGAATTGCGGCGAAGAGCGGCTCTGCCGGTACGAGGGTCTGCGGGATCCAGAACTTCCAGGACACCGGGATCAGTTGCAGCCAGTATCCGAAGGGGATGAGCAGGCTGAGCACGGCGAAGGCGCGGGCGAGGTCGAGC
The DNA here is from genome assembly GCF_001813685.1 of Rothia sp. HMSC061E04. NCBI lineage: Bacteria > Bacillati > Actinomycetota > Actinomycetes > Micrococcales > Micrococcaceae > Rothia > Rothia sp. HMSC061E04. The sequence goes on from NZ_KV813698.1 coordinate 358,462, forward strand.
CCGAGGTCGCGTCGGGTGACTCCGAGGGAGGCGGCACGTGCCCCGCTGCTGACGGTGGGGATGGGTTGTGTGCGCCCTGCTGCCATGTCCTCGCTCCTTGTAGTGCCGTGTTTGAGAGTCTGTGCGCCCTGCTAGGGCTACGCCAGGGGGTGTGCCCTGCCAGGGTATCTGCCGCATCCGGTGGTGTGCGCCGGACGCGCTGGCATAGGTGTTAAGTGTAACGGTGGAAGCTGTGTCTGCTCGGGTGGTGGCGCGGAGGTTTTGCTCTCATACCGTTTCTCTGTCGGCTGCTGGCTGGAGCTTCTATCCCTGTGGGTGAGTGCTGTTCAAGTGTTGTTGCACGAGGTTAGGTGTGTACCATTGGTACGTTCTTAAAGGTGGGGCAACCCCGCGGGAGCATGATTTCGCTCCTTTTGCTGTCCCAAACGCGCCCCACCTGCACACACCACGTTGAGGTTTTATGTTTTCGACTTTTTCCCCGCTTTTCTTGACGGATTTGGGGACTTCTGGTGCTCTTCTTGCTTCGGGTACGACTCTGTCGGAGGGATCGAGCCACGATAGCGGCCAGTTTGTGTCCATTTTCTGGATTACATTGGTTGCGTTGCTATCGCCGATTCTTTCGCGCCTGACGGGCAAGAAGATTCCTGATGTGGTTTTCCTGCTCATTTTTGGTCTGCTGATTGGCCCGAATATGCTCAACCTTGCCAGCAGTGAGGGCGGTATCCCGCTGCTGAAGGAGCTGGGCTTGGGCATGCTCTTTTTGATTGCGGGCTTTGAGATTAACGTGTCGTCGTTGCGTAGCCGTCAGGGTTATAGCGCTATTACCACGTGGGTGATGTGCTTTGCTTTGGGTATGACTGGTGCGGCGGTTATTACGTCGTTCTCGCATGAGCTGAATACGTATATTGCGGTGGGGGTGGCGTTGAGTTCCACGGCGTTGGGTACTCTGCTACCAATGTTGAAGTCTCACGGTGCTGCCGGTACGCCGGTGGGTAATGCGGTGCTGGTGCACGGTGCCGTGGGTGAGCTTCTGCCGATTTTCGCTATTTCGTTGCTGTTGTCTTCGCGTTCGCCGGGCATGGCGATTGTGGTGTTGCTGGCGTTTATGGTGGTTGCGGTGATTACGGCGCTGATTCCGCATCGTCTGTCTGCGCATGTGCCGGGTCTACGTCAGATTATGGCTGCGGAGGCGAATACGACCGGTCAGACGGTTCTGCGTCTTGCGATGTTCCTGCTGGCGACCCTGATCATGTGCACTGCCCTCTTTGATTTGGATGCAGTGCTCGGTGCCTTTGCGGCGGGCTTGATTCTGCGTACTCTGACCCCTCCGGCGGCTTTGCATATGATAACTCGCCGCCTTGAGGTGGTTGGTTTTACGTTCATGATTCCGCTGTTCTTTGTGGTCAGCGGTATGGGCATTGATGTCTCTGCTGTGGTGGCTAATCCTTTGGGTCTGCTTGCCGTGGTGGTGGGTATTCTGCTGTGCCGCGGCGTTCCGGTTCTTTTGGTGGAGCATTTCTTCGATACCCGTTCGGGGTTGACTACTCGCGCGCAGAAGGCGCAGTTGGCGTTGTATTCGGCTGCGGGTCTGCCGATTATTGTGGCGGTGACGGAGGTTGCGACCAGCTCGGGTCTTCTGGAGGAGTCCACGGCGTCGCTGCTGGTTGCCGGCGGCGCGCTGACGGTTCTGCTGTTCCCGCTGTGGGCGTTGGGTATTCGTCAGGTGTTTGGTTCTGGTCAGCCGGAGCAGCAGGCGCCGAGCCGTAAGGAGCAGATGAATGCGTTGAAGGCTCAGCGTAATGCTCAGACGAAGCTTGCCACGGGCATGATTCCGGTGGTTCGTTTGAAGTCCCAGCCTGGCTCTGAGACCCAGCCTGATTCTGAGACCCAGCCTGAATCTGAATCCCCGGCTGATGCTCAGCCCGGCTCTTCCGAGGCTACGGGCGCTTCCGCTGGTTCTAGCGTTGCGTCCCGAGCAGCCTCTCGTGCTGAGGCAAAGAAGCGTAAGGGTTCTGCGGAAAATACGGGTTCTGCAGAGATCTAGCTGCGGCTACGGTACGGTTGCCTTCGGCGTTTCAAGGTCGGGTTACAAACCGGTTTGAGCGGGTATCTCGCTTACAGTCACCACAACCTTATGTGGGATTAAATTTATAAAACCACACAATACCAGGCAGTTAAAGCCCTGCAAACCAACATGCATCCCACATATAGGATCAAAACCCACCGCATCCTCTCTTGAGGCTGCGGTGGGTTTTTTGCACCCGAAAGACCCTATAAACCGCGGAAAGATGAGAATCTTCCTTAAATTCGGATTTTTTATGCAAATATTACAGAACATGACGTGTCTTAGCTTTCACGACTGACACTTTGTCCTATAAAATTGAAAGCGGACAGGGAATTTCCCTAAAACACACATAAACCAACATACATACACAGAGTCGCTTCCGCCCCAGCGGGAGCTGGAGTACCTCCCCTCTCACACACGGGAGGCGCCCCTTTCGGGAGTATCCGCGACGATACCCCCGGCGGCTCCCAACCACGGAGGAGGATCATATGGGTCAGAAAGGTAATTATTTCTAACCTCACATCTCAAAGGCCTCGCACTGAATCCTAAAGATTGTCTGCACACACAGTCATTTCCGAAGGAAATATCATGCACCAACTACTCCTCACCGCGAGCACTGGTGGCGTAGAGCTGGACTTCCCGGCCTGGCTCCGAATTACGCACTTTATCAACTTCATTATGATGGGCTTCCTGATTCGTTCAGGTTGGGAAGTTCTCGCCTCTCACCCCCGCCTGTACTGGAACAACCACTGCACCCCGGGTTCTGAGTGGCTTAAGTTCACCAAGGACAAGGTCCCTACCACCCCCGGCGCATTTACTGCGCGCGATGACCAGCGCACCCTGTCTCCCCTGATTTCTCTGCCCGGTAAAGCCCAGATTGGTCTGGGCCGCGCATGGCACGCGCTGGTCACCGTCATCTGGATTGTTAACGGTCTGGTATATGTCTCCCTGCTATTCCTGACCGGTCAGTGGCGCCGCATCGTCCCGACCAGCTGGGACATCATCCCGCAGGCATGGGAATCCATCCAGATTTACGCTGGCTTCCAGATTCCCTCGATTGAGCACTTCCAGCCGTACGACGCTCTGCAGCAGATCATGTACTTCACTGTGGTGTTCATCGTGGCACCGCTGATGATTGCAACCGGCCCGATTATGAGCCCGGCATTCTGCGGCCGCTTCCCCGGCTACGTGCGCCTCTTCCGTAACCGCCAGACCGCACGTTCCATCCACTTCCTGGGCATGGCGTTCTACTGCGTCTTCACCGTCATTCACGTGGCGCTGGTGTTCGTGGTTCACCCCCAGTACAACATCGCCCACATGATGCTGAACAAGCCCTACAACGAGGTGGACGCAGCACAGTTCGCTCAGGCAGTCACCATGCTCATTGGCGGCATTGTCTTCGCTGTGGCTCTGTGGATTTTCGCTTCGTACTGGTCCCTGCGCGACCTGCGATTCACCCAGACCTTCATTTGGGGTCTGACCCAGCCGATTCGTAACGTCCTGCTGGACCGTATCACCTCCCGTCAGGTGCAGAAGAAGACCTTCACCGATGCCGACATCTCGCCCTTCCACTGGGTTAACACTCGCCCGCCGACAGAGCGTGAGAGCACCGAGTGGAACCGCCTGAAGGAGCACGAGTTCGTTGACTACCGCCTGGAGCTGGGCGGCCTGGTGAAGGAATCCAAGTCCCTGAGCATTGACGAGCTCAAGCAGCTGGGCAAGGAAGTCAACATCACCATGCACACCTGCATGCAGGGTTGGACCGGCATCGCCAAGTGGGAGGGCGTGCGCCTGCGCGACGTTCTCGCACTGGTCGAGAAGACCGACGAGGCACGCTACGTTATGGTGACCTCCTTCGGCCATGTGGGCCACACCTACGACGGCCGCCCGACCGAACCCTACTACGAGTGCCTGGACATCTCCATGGCAATGGAAGATGAGACCATCCTGGCGTGGGGCATGAACGACAAGCCCCTGCCCGATGTGTACGGTGGCCCGCTCCGTCTGCGTGCGGACTCCATGCACGGCTACAAGATGGTCAAGTGGGTTCAGAAGATTGAGTGGATCAAGGACTACCACGATGTTGGCGATGGCCAGGGCGGTAGCCGCGAGGACTCCGGTCTGCAGCACTTCGACGCACGCGCCTAAGCACCCTCACGGGGCGCTACGACGCTAACCGTCGATACACCACCCTATAAAGCACAGAACGGTGGCGGGAAACATGGGCCCGCCACCGTTTTTGTGCACTCATGACTGTCGCCTCGCTTCTGCAGCTAGAAGCCGCGAGGACATAAAGAAACCGCCCGGGAGCCTTAGCTCTCGGGCGGTTTCTTTAGAGGTTTGCCTTCTGGCGCTGCACCTTAAGCGTCGTAGATGATGACGTCCAGGGTACGGGGGCCGTGCACGCCCTCCACGCGGATCAGCTCGATATCACTGGTTGCCGACGGACCGGAAATCATGGTCACAGGGCGGGTGTAGGTGATACGCTCGATCGACTCGGGAACCAGCTCCACCACGGTGGAACGGGGAACCACGCAGATGTGGTGGTCGGGCACCAGGGAGATGGCGCGGCGACCCTCATCGGGGTTGGTGTTCAAGAAGATCGTGCCGGTCTCTGCGCAGGAGACGGTCGAACCGGTGACCACAGCGTCAACTGCGTCCAGTTCTTCCAGGCTCAGGCAGCCGGGCTTGAGGGTGCTACCGGAGTCGGTGACGCGCTTGCGGTCAGCGGTGTCAGCCGGCAGCCACTCCATGTTCAGGCCCTCGGGAACCACGTAGGTGGACTTTTCACCCAGTCGCTCTGCGATGACCTTGGAGATGTTCTCCTTGTTCGCGTGGAACACGTTTGCCTTGTAGTCAATGAGGCGGTCGACGAGCATCTCAATGGTCTGCTCTTCGTTCAGCTCGCTGACGCGGCGGTAGTTACGTACGGGCTCGGGGGCGACGGGTGCGTCAGCCAGGGACGAGCGGATACGTGCGAGGATATCTTCCTTAGCAGAGGACATTAGTTGTTCTCCTTAGCTTCACGGGCTGCCTGGGCGTCCATAGCTGCCTTGGCGTTTGCTGCCGCCTCAGCGACCTTACCCTTGTTTGCCTCGATGAGGGCCTGAATGTCAACGCGCTCAGCGTTATCGCGTGCCGGAGCCTGACCCTTCTCCTTCTTCCACCAGTTGCGGAAGGATTCCTTGGGGGGCTCGGGGATGTCGCGGTAAGCGGTCCAGCCGCTGACGATACCGGGAACAGCGGTGATCTTGTGCTTGCGGCCGCTGATAAGGCGGGACATGGGCAGACCACGCTCTGCAATCGACATCATCTTGCCGGAGGTGAAGAGCTTCTTCGCACCGAGCATCATGCCGTCCATCTGCGAGAAGGGAGCCTTCTTGTTGCCCTCGAACTCGCGGACAGCGTGCTGGGACTCAACATCCTTAGCGCGCAGATGCACGAGGACCTCAGGGAAGTTAATCTTCACGGGGCAAACTTCGTAGCAAGCGCCACAGAGAGAGGATGCGTACGGCAGGGAGTTGTTCTCTGCAGCCTCGATACCGGAGAGCTGCGGGGACAGAATCGCGCCGATGGGGCCCGGGTAGGTGGAGCCGTAGGCGTGACCGCCTGCGCGCTCGTACACGGGGCACACGTTCATGCAAGCGGAGCAGCGGATGCAACGCAGTGCCTGGCGACCCAGCTCGTCGGACAGAACGGCGGTACGGCCGTTGTCGATGAGGATGACGTGCATGTTCTGCGGGCCGTCACCGGGGGTCACACCGGTCCACATGGAGGTGTAGGGGTTCATGCGCTCACCGGTGGAGGAACGGGGCAGCAGCTGCAGGAATGCCTCGTAGTCCTGGAAGGTGGGCAGAATCTTCTCAATACCCATGAAGGTAATGAGGGTGTCGGGCAGGGTCAGGCACATACGGCCGTTACCTTCGGACTCCACGATGGTCAGGGTACCGGTCTCAGCAATACCGAAGTTGGTGCCGGAGACTGCCACGGTGGTGTTCAGAAACTTGTTACGCAGGCGGTTACGGGATGCCTCTGCCAGTTCTGCCGGCTCATCGGTGATGTCCGGGTTAATACCCTCAATTTCGCGCAGGAAGATGTCGCGGATTTCGCGGCGGTTGCGGTGAATTGCGGGCACCAGAATGTGGGAGGGGCGGTCGTGGCCGAGCTGGACGATTTCTTCTGCCAGGTCGGTCTCGATAGCGTTGATGCCGTTTTCTTCGAGGAATTCGTTCAGGCCGGTCTCTGCGGTTGCCATGGACTTAATCTTGATGATTTCGTCCACGCCCTGCTCGCGGATCAGGTCCAGAGCGATCTGGTTTGCCTCGGTGGCGTTGCGTGCCCAGTGCACGTGGCCGCCTGCGGCGGTGAAGTTACGCTCGAACTGCTCGAGCAGCTCGGGCAGGTTCGCCAGAACGTAGTTCTTGACGGACTCACCGGTGTTACGCAGGTCCTGCCAGTCGGGCACCTCTGCGGTGACGCGTGCGCGCTTGTTACGGATCGCGTGGGTCACGAAGCGCAGGTTGGCGCGTAGCTGCTCGTTCTTGAGCTCTTCCTTCGCGTACTTGGGGAAGGGGGTTTCTTCGAAAATGTTGCCCTCGCCGTAGTGAACGACCTTGGGCATACCAAGCTGAATAGCGGTCATGAGGTCTTATCTTTCCTTAGCCGATCGAGAGCTCAACACGCTCGGAGTTAATCTTGAGCGGGTTTTCCTTGGTGGATGCGAGGATCTCAGCGAAGTGGATGGTCTGAACGTCCGAGCCGCGACGCATCAGCGCACCGCCGATGTTCATCAGGCAGGAGCAGTCGCCGCCGGTGCAGACGGAAGCACCGGTTGCTTCAACGTTGTCTGCCTTGTCGTTGACCATTGCGCCGGAGACGTCAGCGTTCTTGAAGGAGAAGGTACCACCGAAGCCGCAGCACTGGTCCATGCCCTCGAGCTGGGTGTACTTGATGCCTTCGACGGTGCGGACCAGGTCCTGCTGGCGGGTGCCCAGGCCGAGCATACGCATACCGTGGCAGGAGCTGTGGTAGGTGACGTGCTCGGGGAAGTAGGAGCCGAGCTGCTCGGCAGCGTTGGTGATGCCCAGGATGTCGATTAGCAGCTGGGAAAGCTCGAAGGTGCGGGAAGCAATCTGCTCTGCCTTCAGAGCCAGCGCTTCGTCGCCGCGGCTACGTGCGACCATTGCCTGCTGGTGACGCAGGGAAGCAACGCAGGAGCCGGAGGGTGCAACAGCTACGTCCCAGTCCCAGGAGTCGAAAGCTTCAACGTGGTTCTTGATGACTTCGTAACCGTCATCGAAGTAGCCGGAGTTGACGTGCATCTGAGAGCAGCAGGTCTGGTTCGGGGGGAAGACAACCTCGTGGCCCAGGCGCTCAAGAATTTCGACGGTGGCGCGTGCTACGCGGGGGTACATGCCGTCAACGATGCACGTGGAGAAGAGTGCAATGCGCATGACTTGTCCGTCCTTTCCTCTGTGTTCAGAGTTTCTCGGTCTCACCGTCTGCGTCTGGGGCAGGCGGGGCACAGTCCGAACAAGTTCGGTCTTCCAAAGAAGCGACTCAGATGTATTGAGTCGGGGAAGCTGGGCCGGATGGTTCCGGCTAATGTGCGCGCCCCAAGTGGAGGTGGGATGCGGTGGGATCAGAAACCGTGGTGATGTCTTTTATCTTCCTAGCCATTTAACACCGTTGGGCGGCTTTTCTCTAGTTGAAATAGCACATACTTTCCTTGTTAAATAACCAGTTAGGTCATCCTGACCTTAAGGTACACTTCCCTACCTTCCGGTATATATGACCTCATCTAGTTTTTACCCTCGCCCCACCCCCTATACCTCTTTATTTATTGAACGTTTATCAAACGCACATCTTCGGCGGCTAAACCCCCTAGAAATCCGCCTTTCTGAAGCATTAATGATTGTTTTGTGGGGTGACTCCTCTTTAACACAACATTCTTTTCAGGAATGTGTCCACAGTTGAAGGTTTCTTACTAGATAAGCCAATCGTTCATACACCCAATTCTTTACGCCTTCAGAAATATTCGAGTTTCAGAACCTGGCATTAACTGTCAGAGCCGCAATATTTCGGTAAATTCACAGGGCCCAACCCCACCAAGCACCCCTTAGCTGCGAAAATGAGTCAGGTCACTTTTGGTGAATCACCACACTATCCGGTACTCTTCTAAACATGCGATCAATGGTCTGACCACATCCCCGCATGGGAAACAACGACTCGTTCCCCGGCGGGATTATCTATGGTCTGACCACACACAAGACACACCCTGAACCAAAGGAGTTCCAGTGGAAACTTATACCGCTGTAACCAATGCAGTGGGAGGTAGCCTCGGCCTCAGCGCACTCGTGGCAACCATTCCCCTCCTCACCTTCTTTGTGATGCTACTGGGCGTTAAGGCACGCGCTCACTGGTCCGCACTCGTGGCACTGGCAGCATCTATCCTCGTAGCAATCCTGGGCTTCCACATGCCCGCTGACCTCGCCGGTCTGAGCGCCGTCCGCGGTGGCATCTACGGCCTGGTCATCTGCTGGGTTATCCTCGGTGCAATCTGGTTCTACCAGATCACCGTCCTTTCCGGCCGCTTTGAAGATCTGCGCCGCGTCTTCGACCGCCTCGGCGGCGGCGACCTGCGCATCCAGGCTATCCTCATCGCATTCTGCTTCGGCGGTCTGCTCGAGGCACTGGCTGGCTTCGGCGCTCCCGTTGCAATTACCGCAACCATGATTCTCTCCCTGGGCGTTAAGCCCCTTAAGGCTGCTGTCACCGTTCTGATCGCTAACACCGCACCCGTGGCATTCGGCGCAGTTGCTGTCCCGATCACCACCGCAGGTGACGTTGGCGGCAAGGACCCACACGTTATCGCAACCATCGTTGGTCACCAGGCTCCGTTCCTGGCAATGCTCGTTCCCCTCATCCTGCTCGTCATCCTTGACGGCATGCAGGGCCTGAAGGACGCTTGGCTGCCCGCACTGGTCATCGGCGTTTCCTTCGCAATCGCACAGTGGGTCACCGCTGCTACCCCCGCATTCAACCTGACCGACGTTGTTGCTTGCATCGTCTCCATGGGCGTTGCTGTGATCTTCCTGCGGTTCTGGAAGCCCCGCGGCGTCGCAGGCGTTCGTGAGCGCTACGGTCTGCCCGCACAGTCCGAAGAGAAGGAAGCTCTGCCCGCAGTTCGCGTCTGGATGGCACTGCTGCCCTACGTCATCGTTGTCGCAATCTTCGGTATTGCTAACCTGCACGCCGGCCTGAAGGCATGGCTGAAGAGCTTCGTCATCAAGATTGACATCCAGGCTCTGAGCTCCCGCCTCGTCACCGCTGACGGCAAGCCCGTCAAGGACGCTGTCTACAACTTCACCTGGATGTCCAACCCCGGCACCCTGCTGATCATCTCCGGCCTGGTTGTTGCTGTTATCTACTTCTTCTTCAACGAGAAGGGCCGCTACGCCTTCAAGTTCCCGGCGATTTTCACCGAATTCGGTTCCGTTGTCTACCGCATGCGCTGGTCCATCCTGACCATTGCTTCGGTTCTGGCACTGGCATACGTCATGAACTTCTCCGGTCAGACCATCGCTATGGGTACCTACCTGGCAGGCCTGGGCACCGTCTACGCATTCCTCGCACCGGCTCTGGGCTGGATTGGTACCGCTGTGACCGGTTCGGACACCAGCGCGAACGCACTGTTCTCCAAGCTGCAGGTGTCTGCTGCTGAGAACCTGCAGCAGGCAGGTATCCACGGCGCAACCCCCGAGCTCATGCTGGCTGCTAACACCACCGGTGGTGTGGTCGGTAAGATGATCTCCCCGCAGTCGCTGGCTATTGCTGCTACCTCCGTGGATATGGAAGGCAAGGAATCCGAAATCCTCAAGGCTGTCCTCCCCTGGTCCTTCGGTATGCTCGTGGTCGTCTGCATCCTGGTCTTCCTGCAGACCAACATTCTGTCCTTCCTGGTTCCCTAATCTGAGGCTCACCCCTTAGAGAGTTCTTGAGGTGAAAACCTCAAGGACCATAGGACATTCGCCCCGGTATTCGCCGGAGGCCATGGCGGGGCGGCGAACCTTCTCGGTTCCGCCGCCCCGCTTTTTATGCCCTTACCACTCAACGAATAGCCCGAAATATCTCTGAGATATCTCAAACGCAGAAGTATTTCTTTTCGTTATCAGCCTCGTTATCAGGAGAGATCATGCCTCGTTCTTATGACGACTCCCAGCCTACAGGGGCAGTCCCTGCGGGTGAGCGTCAGCCGATTCTGGCGGACCGCAGCTACAGCATCATTCTGGAGACCTTTGAGCGGCGCCTGCGCCTGGGTGAGTTGCGTGTGGGCGATAAGCTCCCTTCCGAGCGTGAGCTGGCGGCACGACACGGTATTTCCCGCCCCTCGGTCCGTGAGGGTCTTCGGGTTCTGAACGCGCTGGGTCTGATTCGTTCCAGCACCGGTTCGGGACCGAAGTCGGGTGCGATTATCATTTCGGAGCCGTCGGATGCGCTCAGCTGGGCGTTGCGCATGCACATTGCGACCCGTAGCCTGCCGGTGAAGGACGTTGTCTCAACCCGCCTGCTGTTGGAGGGCCCCGCGGCCCGTGCGGCAGCCGCTGCACCGGACACTCCGGAGCGTGCGGCGGCGCTGGAGCGGGCGCGCGCGCATTTGGCGGAGATGGACGAGCAGATCAGCGATGAGCGTTTCCATTTCTGCGATACGCGTTTTCACTATGAGCTGTCGAAGCTCGGCGGCAATATTGTGCTTGATACGGTGATTGACTCTCTGCACATGGCGACGATGAGTTATGTGCAGGAGGCGGTTCCTTTCCTAAAGGATTGGGATGCGGTCAAGCGCACGTTGCAGCAGCAGCATTACGGCATTATTGAGGCGATTGCCTCTCACGATGAGCAGGCAGCCTATGAGCGGGTGTGCGAGCACATTACGTGGTTTTATTCGCTGTCTGACCGTGCTGCGGAAGAGCGGACGCGGCAGCATCCGGCGCGGGATATTCTGCACGAGGATTTGTGCCACGAGAACATTCACGCCGGCTAGGATGTGCCACTCAACCTCATAACCCCACATAGCTAAAGGGCGGTGCCCCGGAAGAATGACCTTCCGGGGCACCGCCCTTTAGCTATCTCAAAGACTTATTCGGTCCGAAATATTGAGTTTAGAACTTCGTGCCGGTCAGACGCTCATACGCCTCAACGTAACGGGCACGAGTCTTCTCCACAACCTCCTCAGGCAGGTGCGGCACGTTATCCGAACCGTCCCAACCCGCTTCCGGGGAACGCAGCCAGTCACGCACATACTGCTTATCGAAGCTCGGCTGTGCACGACCCGGCTCGTACTGGGTCGCATCCCAGAAACGCGAAGAGTCCGGGGTCAGCACCTCATCACCCAGGGTGATTTCGCCGCGGTACGAATCGGTACCGAACTCCATCTTGGTATCCGCCAGAATAATGCCCTGCTCGCGAGCAATCTTCTCGGCAGTGGTGTACAGGCTCAGGCTCAGCTCCTCCAGGCGCTCACCCACCGGCTGACCCACCTCAGCGTACAGCTCCTCACGGGTCACCAGCTCATCATGCTCACCCACCTCAGCCTTACCGGTCGGAGTGAAAATCGGGGTGTCCAGGCGGGAACCATCCACCAGACCCGCAGGCAACTTTACACCAGCAATCTCACCGGTCTCGTTATACGCCGCCAAGCCCGAACCAGTCAGGTAACCGCGCACAATGCACTCCACCGGGAACATGTTCAAGGAGCGACAAATCATTGCTCGACCAGCCACAACATCCGGAACGTCAGTGGACAGCACGTGGTTCGGAACCTGCTTAAGCTGCTCAAACCACCACAGGGACATCTGAGTCAGAATCTTGCCCTTATCCGGGATCTCGGTGGGCAGAATACGGTCAAAAGCGCTAATACGGTCCGAGGCAACAACCATGACCGAACCGGCACGCAGCTCAGCGTCATCATTGACGGTCAAGCCGGTAGCGTCAAAACGTTCCTCATTCGGAACGTACAGGTCGCGGACCTTGCCGGAATAAATGTGAGTCCAGCCCGGGATTTCCACGGGGTTAGAACGAGAAGTCATGAGAATTTCTCCTGATGAGGTGGTGTGATGTGGATGCAAAAAGTCTGTGTAATTACAATACCGCGACAGGCGCGGCTCCCGATAGTGCCACCAGTCATCAATACGGCACAATCTTGAGAGCCCAACCTGCCCCGGTCGCCGCCGACAGCGCCCCGAGCTGAGGAAATGAACCCGGGAAAAGCTGAGGCGGCGAGGAATAAAGAAGCGAGTGGCAAAGAAGCGACCGGCTCCCCCACCCTCAAGCGGGGAAGCCGGTCACCTTAGGTTTTAGCCGCGCGGAGCGGGAATGTGGATGCGGTTCTCCACAGCCTTCAGCGCGATATCGGTGCGGTACTGCGCGCCAGCCCAGGAGATAGCGCGAACACCCTCGTAGGCGGCGTTACGGGCGGCAGCCAGGTCATCGCCGAGGGCAACAACAGCCAGCACACGACCGCCAGCAGTCAGCACACCCTCCTCAGATGCGACGGTGCCCGCGTGAATCACGTGCACGCCCTCCAGAGCGTTCGCCTCATCCAGACCGGAGATGACGTCACCCTTGCGGGGAGTGTCCGGGTAGTTCTCGGCAGCCATGACCACGTCAACTGCGGTGCGGGGATCCCAATCCAGCTCGGTACCCTCAGAAATTTCACCGCGAGCAGCCGCGCGCAGCAGCTGACCCAGCGGGGTGCGCAGACGCGCCAGAACCGCCTGGGTTTCCGGGTCGCCAAAGCGGGCGTTAAACTCGATAACGCGCACGCCGCGGCTGGTCACAGCCAGACCGCAGAAGAGCACGCCCACGAACGGGGTGCCGCGCTCAGCCATACGAGCCACGGTCGGGCGTGCCACCTTCTCCACGACCTCCTGCACGAAGCCCTCGGGCAGCCAGGGAAGCGGGGTGTAGGCGCCCATACCGCCGGTGTTCGGACCCTCGTCGTTGTCGAAAATGCGCTTGAAGTCCTGCGCCGGGGACAGTGGCAGAACGTTCTTGCCGTCAGAGATGACGAAGAGGGACACCTCGGGGCCGTTCAGGAACTCTTCGATGACCACGGTGCCGCCAGCGTTGAAGCAAGCCTGAGCGTGCTCCAGTGCCGCGGTGCGGTCCTCGGTCACCACAACGCCCTTACCCGCAGCCAGGCCGTCGTCCTTCACCACGTAGGGTGCGCCGAACTCGTCCAGTGCCGCCTGCGCCTCAGCGGCGTTCGATGCCACGTAGGCGCGGGCGGTCGGTACGGAAGCCTCTTCCATAACCTGCTTAGCGAAAGCCTTGGAACCTTCCAGCTGCGCAGCAGCTGCGGAGGGTCCGAAAACGTCAAAGCCCGCCTCACGCAGTGCATCGGAGACACCTGCGACCAGGGGCGCCTCCGGGCCGATAACGACCAGGTCGGCGTTCAGTTCGCGTGCCAGAGCGGTTGCCTGGGCTGGGTCATTCGCATCAATTGCGTGGACGGGAACATCCTGAGCAATGCCGGCGTTGCCGGGGGCACTGTGCACCTCGGTTACCTCAGGGTCGCGCAGAAGCGCTCGAATAATTGCGTGTTCGCGGCCGCCGGGGCCCAGTACCAAAACCTTCATGCTATTCAGGGTACCCGCTATCACACTAAAAATGTGAGCTGAGCACACTAAAAATGCGGCTCTTCTTCTCATGTAGCGGCACAGTCGCAAGAATGCACGCTAGAGAAGAGCCGCACGGCGCGGTAACCGAAGCTACCTAATCAAGCTAAACCTTAGATGAGGGCGGTAATAGCAGCCAAGCTGCCGAAGACAATACCGGGAGCGTTCGCGATGATAATCGGGATGTCCTTCTTGGGGCGCCACAGGCCGTACAGCAACCAGAGGGTGCAGTTCATAGCGGCTACCAGAGGCTGGATCCAGTCACCCTTGTGACCGTTCAGGTTACCGATAATCTGCGGGAAGTAGAACACGTACATGAGCACGGCAGCAATCGAAGCGGCTCGCGCGAGAATGGGGAAGAACTTTGCGTGGAATTCAGATTCTGCGCCCACGCCGCCCTTAGAGGAAGTGTTCTGTGCCGAGGTGTTTGCGGAGGTGTTGTTCTGCTCTGCCATGGATGTACTCCTTTACATGGTTTGCCGCTCACTGATCAATAATGAGTTGAGGTGGTGAGGGGCGCTAAGGATGCATACGCGTACCGGGTCGCGCCTAACTAGTTTCGCATAGATATTAGGGGCCCCTGGGCTGCAGCAATTTCCTACCGGATGCATTACGCCCGTTCTCAGACTGCATATCGGGGCATACCAGCCCCACGCTCACCTCCGCGCCACTGAACACAAATAGGGTCAAGCCGCACGCCCCGTTTAAACTAGAAGAATGACCAACAGCACCACCCCACAGGCAACCACTCACACCACCGACCACAGCAGCCCCTTCGACGTAGAACTCGCGCAACTCACCCGCAACAACTTCATTGAGGCACGCCACCGCGGCCGCCTCATCCTGCTGGGCCCCGACGGCGAAGTACAGCTTGCCCTCGGCGACATTCACGAGCCCTTCTACCTGCGCTCTGCCGCCAAGCCGCTGCAGGCCATCGGATCCATGAAGGCGGGCGCACCCCTGCGCGGCTCCCAGGTCGCCATCGCCTGCGGCTCGCACCGCGGCACCTTCGAGCAGATGCGCGCCGTGCAGGACGTACTCACCCAAGGCAGCACCGAAACCAACCCCCTCACCCCGGCAAACCTGGCGCTCAAGCCCACGCTCCCCTCCGACAAGCAGGCACGCCAGGCAATGGTTCAGGCGAACCTTGCCGCTACTGCCCTGGCGCATCCCTGCTCCGGCAAGCACGCCGCATTCCTGTGGGCGTGCACCGCCAAGCTTGAGCGCGGCGACCTCGAAGAGGGCTCGCAGAGCTGGACCTTGCACAACTACCTCGACCCCGCCCACCCGCTGCAGCAGGTCATCACCGAAGAGATTGAGGCGTTCACCGGCGAGCCCGTAGCCGCAATCGGCGTTGACGGCTGCGGTGCGCCCGTGCACGCCGTCTCCCTGGCCGGTGCCGCACGCGCCTACTCAACCCTGGGTGCGGCAATCCGCAACCTCGGGGCGGATGCGCGTGCCTCCACGGTCGCGACCGCCATGGTGGACTACCCCGAGCTGATTCAGGCACCCGGATCCCCCGACACCGTGCTCAGCGAAGAACTGGACGCGATCGTCAAGGGCGGCGCGGAGGGCGTGCTCGGCATTGGTCTGCGTTCGGGTGCGTCCGTGGCGGTGAAGATGAGCGACGGTTCACACCGCGCCATGTACGCCGTGGCTCTGTGTGCTCTCGCCGCTGGCGGCTACCTGAGCGCCGAGGAATGCGAGCGCCTACTCGCGCTGGTGGTGCATCCGGTGACCGGCGGCTACGTGGACGGCAAGCCGGTTGAGGTAGGCGAGTTGCGCGTACATGAGGAGCTTTTCACCCGCGAGGATTTGGTTCCCGGCGCCCCGGAAGAGGACTAATCGTGGCGATTCGGCGTAAGACCAGCGAGGAAGCGGGCATGGCAGCGGTACGCGAAGTGCGTGCTTTCTTTGAGGAACAGCATGCGGCAACCGGCGAGCCTGCGTATTCGCACACCCGAGACGAGTACCTGCTGAGCGCTCCCGAGGTGGAGCAGGCGTTTGCCGCGCTCCCCCGTTCGGTGCGTGCGACCTTCGTGCGCTTCACCCTTGAAGAGCTTGCTACCCTCGCCCCCGGCAATAGCGTGGAGGTGCGTGTGCCCCCGCTGGGGGTGACCCAGTGTGTGGCGGGTCCTCGCCATACGCGCGGCACCCCGCCGTCCGTGGTGGAAGCGCGCCCGCTCGTGTGGGCGGCACTGGTGCTGGGTGCGTGTTCGTGGGCGCAGGCGGTGGGTGCCGGTGCGCTTGATGCGTCGGGCGAGCGCAGCGACCTTTCGGGCTTGTTGCCGCTCTTCTAGAATTTGCTACGAGCCCGCAGGCCCACTCAGTTTTCGTAATTTGGTGTGTTTATTGCCCGTTCTAGCGGTCCATCCTGAGGTATTTAGCATATCCTTCACCGCATCGACCCCGAAACCCGGTACACTTTTAAAGGTCTGGTGTATGCTACGGCACACGCAGGCAGGTGCGAGTACAGAAACACACATCCGTCTTGCGCCTGCGCAGACGCATCCGCAGTCCCAACGTCGAAAAGAAGTGAATTGATTCGCCCCGACGGAAAACTCACTCACGACCTCGATCCGATTGACCACGGCCCCAAGGACGCCTGCGGCGTCTTCGGTGTCTGGGCACCCGGCGAGGACGTGGCAAAGCTAACCTACTACGGCCTGTACGCACTCCAGCACCGCGGCCAGGAATCAGCAGGTATCGCAACCAGTAACGGCAAACGTATCCACGTGTACAAAGATATGGGACTCGTCTCCCAGGTCTTTGACGAAGCCACCCTCAGCTCCATGCCCGGTGACCACGCTATCGGCCACGCCCGATACTCCACCACCGGCGCATCCCACTGGGCTAACGCACAGCCGACTCTCGGTACCACCCCGCACGGTACGCTCTGCCTGGCGCACAACGGTAACCTCACCAACTCGGCAGACCTCTACGAGCGTCTGATTGAAAAGAACGGCGGCAAGCCCCCCAAGCACGGCGAACTCGCCCAGGGCAACACCACCGACACCGCACTCGTCACCGCTCTGCTGGCGGAGCACGACTTCGACTCCCTCGAAGAAGCAGCACTCGACCTGCTGCCGACCCTGCGCGGTGCCTTCTGCCTCACCTTCATGGATGAGAACACCCTCTACGCCGCACGCGACCCGCAGGGTGTACGCCCCCTCGTGCTCGGTCGCCTGGAGCGCGGCTGGGTTGTCGCATCCGAAACCGCGGCACTTGATATTGTCGGCGCGTCCTTCGTGCGTGAAGTTGAGCCCGGCGAATTCCTCACCATCGACGAGAACGGCCTGCGTTCCCAGCGCTTCGCTGAGGCTAAGCCCGCAGGTTGTGTCTTCGAGTACGTTTACCTCGCTCGCCCGGACACCACCATCTCCGGCCGTAGCGTCTACGAATCACGCGTAGAAATGGGCCGTCAGCTCGCCCGCGAACACGCCGTCGAAGCTGACCTGGTCATGCCCACCCCCGAATCCGGTGTTCCCGCCGCTATTGGTTACGCCGAAGAGTCCGGCATTCCCTACGGTAACGGTCTGGTCAAGAACGCTTACGTGGGTCGAACCTTCATTCAGCCCTCGCAGACTATCCGCCAGCTCGGTATCCGTCTGAAGCTGAACCCGCTCAAGTCCGTGGTTGCTGGCAAGCGCCTCGTCGTCATTGACGACTCCATCGTTCGCGGTAACACCCAGCGCGCCCTCGTGCGTATGCTCCGCGAAGCTGGCGCGAAGGAAGTGCACGTGCGCATCTCCTCCCCGCCCGTAAAGTGGCCCTGCTTCTACGGTATTGACTTCGCCTCCCGCGCGGAGCTGATCGCGAACGGCCTGTCCGTGGACGAAATCGCCTCCTCCCTGGGCGCCGACTCGCTCGGCTTCATCTCCCAGGACGGCATGATTGCAGCCACCGAACAGCCCGTCGAAAACATGTGTACCGCATGCTTCACCGGCGAATACCCGATTGAACTGCCCAGCGAGGAACGACGCGGCAAGTCCCTCTTTGACGCGGAAGAAAAGGGTAAGGGCGGACCCCTCGCCGGTAAGGCGGCAGAGGTGACCGTGGAACGTCCCGTTCCCTCCAAGCCCGAGCACGCCGAGGCTGTCTCCATTGAAACCCGCGAAGGCACCGAAACTCTCGAAACGAAGTTCGACCCCTCCGCAGTACAGATTGCCGCAGACGATGCCGGTATGGGCATGTGCAACCCCGGGCCCGACGCCGACCTCGAGGCACTGCTCACCGAGCAGGACCGCACCCCCGCAAACTCCTCCGCTACCACTACCCCGAAGGAATCCTAATGAGCGAGAACACCACCACCGTAACCTACGCAAGCGCAGGTGTTGACGTAGAGGCTGGCGATCGCGCCGTTGAGCTGATGAAGGACGCTATCAAGGCGACCCACAACTCCTCCGTCGTTGGTGGCGTGGGCGGCTTCGCGGGCCTGTACGACGTCTCCGAGCTGGTCAAGTACCGCAAGCCCTACCTTGCCACCTCCACGGACGGTGTGGGCACCAAGGTCGCTATTGCGCAGGCACTCGATATTCACGACACCATCGGTTACGACCTGGTCGGCATGGTCGTGGACGACATCGTCGTGTGCGGTGCTAAGCCGCTGTTCATGACCGACTACATTGCCACCGGCAAGGTCGTTCCCGAGCGTATCGCTGACATTGTGCGCGGTATCGCTGGCGCATGTGCACAGGCTGGCACCGCCCTGGTTGGCGGCGAAACCGCTGAGCACCCCGGCCTGCTCGCAGAAAATGAGTACGACGTTGCGGGCGCGGCGACCGGTCTGGTTGAGGCTGACGAGCTGCTCGGCCCCGAGCGCGTACGTGAGGGCGACGTGCTGATTGCTATGGCGTCCTCCGGTATTCACTCCAACGGCTACTCCCTGGTCCGCAAGGTCCTGAACGTTGCCGGCTGGGGTCTGGAGCGCCAGGTGGACGAGCTGGGCCGCACCATCGGTGAAGAGCTGCTCGAACCCACCCGCGTGTACGCTGCAGACTGCCTGGACCTGGCAGCGGCATTCCCCGTCAACGGCGAAGACGGCACCACCGGCACCGGTGTACGCGGCTTCTCCCACGTGACCGGCGGCGGCCTGGCTGCTAACTTGGCTCGCGTTCTACCTCAGGGCCTGGAGGGTCGCGTGGATCGCTCCACCTGGCAGATTCCCGCCATCTTCTCCCTGATTGGTTCGCTGGGCAACGTGCCCCTTGCCGACCTGGAGCGCACCCTGAACCTGGGCGTGGGCATGATCGCTATCGTTGACCCCTCCGTGGCTGAGGCTGCTACCAAGCGCCTGAACGACCGCGGTATCCCCTCTTGGATTATGGGTGACGTTGTTGCCGCCGGTGAGCCCGAAGCTAACAACCCCGATTACGTTCAAGGCGCTAAGGGCGTGGACGGCGGCGCGGTTCGCCTGCTGGGCTCCTACGCTTCCTAAGGACGCTTTCTCCAGTAGACAGCGAGCGCCAGCTTGCTGATGCTGATGATTCAATAGACCGGGGCGGTCACCGATGCGGTGGCCGCCCCGGTCTTTTGTGTGCATATAGGCTGCGCTAGGTGCTGATTGTTTGTAGTGTTGGTTCCCAATGTCACTAGATGTGCACCCTACCGGCGGTACGTACTGTCAGACATGCCTACAGCCAGCTTTTTCTATAATTTCACGCGCATTTCAGGCTATTTTTATTTTTTAATATCAACGGCATTTGAGTACTTGCATACCAGTGTTAAAACATTTATTTTTTACCCTACCCTTCAAGATGTACCACATAGCAAGCCCCTCACCCCTAAGTCTTCAAGCTTCACCCACATAAACCCTCAATGATTAGGCATTATCCAGTCTTCACGAGTTGATTTTTCACACATTACCTCTTCAAAAACTACTTCAAAGATCCCTCAATCTACCCCTGAAGTGATACTTTAGAGAAGTACATTGCACACCGTCTAAAAGAGTTCTTTCAGTAGACGAAAAGGATAAAGATTCCCCTATTCTCTCGCCCCGATTAATGCGTCAGAGATCCCAAAATATATCTCCTTTCGCCCCGCAAAACCATCTACAAGACACCTCCTAAAAGACACAGGTGAAACGCACTCGTACACCCTCGCACAATCCGCGCAAGATACCTACAACAGGAGAACCAGATGAGGCTTCCATATTTCGACGCGCAGCCCGCCGAAACACCCCCTCACCACCCCTACACCAACACCAGCCGTCGCAAGCGCCCCGCACACGTAGCCCTGAGCCTGTTCACCGCCGGTGCACTCATCTTCGGAGGCGACCTGCCCGCAGCCCTCGCACAGGCGCCCAGCGACGAAGCCACCCTGGCAGCAGCTCAGGCAGCACCCCAGATTGAAGGGCCCGTAAGCCCCCTCAATCTGATGCACAATGGCGCAGCACGCCCTAACACCCCCACCGCAGCTGCTCCGGGTACGCTCCCCCAGCAGAAGTTCGACCGCTTCATCGTCACATACACCCAAGAAGCTAAGCAGCGTAAGCAGCAGAACGAAGGCAATCAGGACGCAATCCAAGACATCGCTAATGACGTTAAAGACACCGTTGATGTTGCCAGCGAATCTCTGAACGTCGACACCCAAATCCTGCGCAATACCTCCACAGATGACACTGTCGTTCAGACCTCCAAGAGCCTGAACAAAAATGAGGCAAAGGAGTTCATGTCACAGGTCGCCTCCGACCCGGACGTAGCCTCCGTAGAACCCGACTACATCAACCACCCCGCATACCTCCAGGACATCACCTTCACGTACAACGACCCGCAGTACAGCAAGCAGTGGAACCTCACCAACCCCACCACCGGTGTCCAGAACACCGGTAACGCCCGACTGCGCCGCGGTGCCCACGTCAAGGTCGCCGTACTCGACACCGGCTACGTACCGCACCCCGACCTGGTCACTGGCATGGCAAACGGCTACGACTTCATCAGCGACCCCCTCAGCGCCCGCGACGGCGACGGCCGCGACCCCAACCCCAGGGATGAAGGCGACTACGCGCCCTACAACCTCTGCAAGGACCAGGCGAACGCCCACACTTCCACCTGGCACGGCACCAGCGTTGCCGGCATTATCGGTGCCCGCGGCGGCAACGGCATGGGCATCGTTGGTACCGCCGACCTCGCCCGTGTGCAGCCCGTGCGCGTGCTGGGCCGATGCGGTGGCCGCACCTCCGACATTGCCGACGCCATCATCTGGGCAGCCGGCGGACACGTTGACGGAGTACCGGATAACACCTACCCCGCCAAGATCATCAACATGTCCCTAGGCACTGTGAGCTCCTGCCCCGCCGCTTACCAGCGCGCCATCGATATTGCACGTTCCAGGGGCGCAATCGTTGTCGCCGCGGCAGGTAATGGCAACACGGATGCTTCCAAGTACGCGCCCGCCAACTGCAGGGGCGTTATCACGGTTGGCGCAACCACCAAGGCTGGCACGCGAGCATCATTCTCGAACTACGGCACGAGGGTGAACATTTCGGCACCGGGTGAGGACATCCTCACCCTGTCCATGAACAGCCTCGACCGCCCGGATAACACCAAGTTCAGCTACGACTACGAGAGCGGCACTTCCA
Source organism: Rothia sp. HMSC061E04 (assembly GCF_001813685.1). Lineage (NCBI taxonomy): Bacteria > Bacillati > Actinomycetota > Actinomycetes > Micrococcales > Micrococcaceae > Rothia > Rothia sp. HMSC061E04. The sequence goes on from NZ_KV813698.1 coordinate 379,784, forward strand.
TGGCAGCGCCGCACGTCTCCGCCCTGCTGGCTCAGCAGCTGATCAACGGCACCACCATGACCACCGAGCAGGTATACCAGGCGTTCACCCTCATGAGGACGAACCGCATCAAGTGCGATAAGTACTTCTGTGGACGAGGCCTTATCAACAGCTTCTACCTCGCGAAGAAGGCAGGAAACCTGGACGCCAACGGCAAGCTTGCCTTCCAACGCCCGCCGCGCAAGGTCATCTCCAAGGGTTTGAGCACTGGCACGTCTAAGGAAAAGATCGCCGACGGTGCAGGCAAGGCTGAGGCAGCTGAGGCAACCACTGCAGCATCCACGCAGGCGACTGGCACCGATGAGCAGAACCTCGCTGACGACTACGACCGGATTCCTGGCGCCCCCGCAATGGAAATCCTCGAAGATGCCCAGGTCTACGACCTGAACGGTGACATCGAGCCCATCACCCAGGAGGAACCGCTGGTCACCAGCCCGGTGCAGAAACCCCGCGAGGCCGAAGAAAAGCACTAACCACCCATGCCGGAGTGAATCTTCATAAGATTCGCTCTGCAGGTATAGCAGAGCCCCCGATGAGAGAACTCATCGGGGGCTTTTCGTGCCTAAACCCTAACTCGACTAGCGAAGCTGACTAGCGGCGGTTACCGGTCGCGAAACCAAGATAGCCATTGTTCGGGTAGCCGCTGTTCGGGTAGATGTTCGCAGAAGCACCATACCAGGAGCGGTAACGCGGGGTGTGGCCGTGACGCGGACGCGACGGGTAGGAGGGGCGAGTCACCGGGCGGGACGGGCGGGTCCTAGTCTTAGGAGCGGGGGTCACCTTCGGTGCAGGGGTTGCCTTAGGTGCGGGGGCCTGCTGACGCTTAGCGTCCTCTTCAGCCTTCTTGCGTGCCGCCTCTTCAGCCGCCTTCTTACGTGCGGCCTCCTCCTCAGCCTTCTTGCGTGCCGCCTCAGCCGCGGCAGCATCCGCAGCCTCGCGGTCGGAACGGACCTGCTGAACCGCGCGCGCCGCATTCACAATGCCGGAACCGCACGCGGATTGGTCGCACTCAACGCCCTGAGAGGTGGACTGCAGGGCTTTCTTCGCCTGGGCGTACGTCAGCTTCGGGTCGACCGCCTTCATGAGCGCCACAATACCGGCAACATGCGGCGCCGCCATGGAAGTGCCCTGGTACTCGGCGTAATCAGCCTTACCGGGAGCAGTCTTGCCGGCGTTCAGGGTGGAGAGAATACCGCCACCCCAGTAGCGGCGGTCGCCACCGGGGGCGCTCACGTCCACGCGGGAGCCGTAGTTGGAGAAGTAGGAGCGCTTGCCGTTCTTATCGGTTGCGCCCACGTTGATGACGTCCTCGCAGTTGCCGGGGCTGGACTTCGAGGCATCAAAGTTGTTGTTACCCGCAGCAACGACCACGATGGAGCCGCGCTTATTCGCCTGAGCAATCGCCTGGCGGTACGGGGTGGTGCAGGTGCCCTCACTACCGATGGACATGTTAATGACCTGGGCGGGGTTCTGGTTTGCCGGAACGCCGCGCACGCTACCGCCGGCAGCCCAAATAATGCCGTCGGTGATGTCCGAGTCGAAGCCACCGCAGGCGCCCAGAACGCGCACGGGCACGATCTTCGCCTCGGGTGCCACACCGGCAATGCCCTCGTTATTGTTCGCGATAGCGGCAATAGTGCCCGCCACGTGGGTGCCGTGCCAGTCGGAGGCGGTCGCCTTCGAACCGGTGAAGCACTGGTTGTCTACGGTCCAGTTGCCGGCATCGGTCGGGTCGGAGTCGCGGCCGTTACCGTCGTTGGAGAACGCCGACTCGGCAATGAAGTCGTAGCCGGGCAGCACGTTAACGTCCAAGTCCGGGTGGGCGGTAATGCCGGAGTCCAGCACCGCCACGGTTACGCCCTTACCGCGGGTGGTGCCCCACGCCTCCAGCGCAGAGACGCCCTTCTCACCGGTGAGGGACCACATGCGGTTCATCTTCGGGTCGTTGATCTTGACGGTCTCCGAGGTGTTGTCCACGGTGGCGTAGCGGCGCATATCGGGCGACACGGAGGCGACCTTGGAGTTCGCGCTCAGGGCGTTCATGTACTGCTGCGCCTGCGCGGGGGTGAGCTCCGCGGAGGTGGTGACCACGCTGGCATCCAGCGCGGTGGAGCGGACGTAGCTGGTCTTAATGTTCAGCAGCTCGTCAATGCTCTGCACCTCGGAGCTGATGCCCGCGTAGAGTGCGTCGCTCCAGGTTGCCTGCTGGGTACCGGCGGCTGCGGACCAATCAATCTGGTCTGCGGTGGCGTCAGCGGAGGCGGCGTTCTTCGCCTCATCGGTGTAGGTGATGATGAAGCGGTTGTATGCCACGGGCGCGGACTGGGCAGTATTAGCTACCTGTGCCGCCGCAGATGCCTTGGGCTGGGTAGCCTGCGCGGTGGGTGCCGCCACGGCGGGAATCACGCTTGCCGAGAGCAGGCAGGTTGCGGTGACGAAGCTCAGCAGGGAACGCTGTGAGGAGCGTGCCTGCGAGGGGCGAGCAATGCGAAGCATGGACGTCCTTGAGGTGAGTGGTACCGGGTGCGCACGATGCGGCGTAGCGTTGAGGGGGTGTGCTCGGTACGAGTGAATATGGAAGAGTGAGGTGTTAGCGCTGTGCGGTGTTTTCATCGCACGTATCTGCCGGGCAAATATCTCTGTGGGCAGATGCTGTTGTGCGGGGTGGTTGATGCATGGCGCTGTGGTGCGTGGTGTCTGCATTGTGACTTGTGAGGCTGTTGAGGGTAGCTCCACAATATGCATGCACGGGTACGCACCGTGAGATACTCTAGCACCCTTTTTGGGTTACTTTATGAATAAAATAACATTTGTGATGCAAGTCATTTTATGTAAAGATGAGTAAAACTTAAATCTTTACTTTAAGTCTACAAGAATAGTTCGACTAGGCATTTCTTTACCTGCATTTACATGAAAGAAAAATCTCATTATTTACGCCACACTATCAAGCTTTAGCCACTTCACGCATAGGAAAAGGTGCTAGCATAGCGATATCTCACCACATAAACCACTTCCGAAGAACTCCCACACGGGGGTTTAGGGAAAAATACACATCAATGCAGTGATGTGCATTTTCTTTTTTTATTCGCTCCTCACAGGCAAATACACAAAAGAATGCAGATATTTTCTCAAAGGTGCATTTATGTGAGTGGATGACCAACCCACTTGCCGCTTCCGGCACTCACATACGCAAAGGACCCCGATGTCTTTTACCACTCACCCCTCACCGCGCCGCATCGCTCGCGCCGCGCTGAGCCTGGGCACCGCCGCAGCACTCGTCGCGACCCTGGGCGCCCCCGCATCCTTCGCGGCACCCGCCAAGGCTAACGGCACCGAACACGCCAAGGCACACACCACCATCTCCTCCCTCAGCTCCGCACAGCAGAAGGCAGGCTTCAACCGCTTCGTCATCACCTACACCGACAGCGCGCTGAACGCCGGCGGCATCAACTGGGCAAGCCCCGCAGGCACCCAGGTCGCCACCTGGAGCGACGCCCTCTATGCGGGCATCACCTCCGATGTGAAGAGCATTGACGACCTGCTGAAGGTCAAGACCAGCTACGTACGTACTACCGCCCAGAAGGCAACCGTGGTGACCCTCTCTTCGAAGCTCACCGCTGAGCAGGCAGAGAAGTACATGGCGGCTCTGAGCTCCAACGCATCCGTTGCTTCGGTTGAGCCGGACCTGTTGCGCCGCCCCAATGCGCGCCCCAACGGCCGCACCAAGGCTGCCGCTACCCAGGCAAAGCCCGCTGCACAGGCAGCAACAACTCCCGAAGTGACCGCGCCGAACGATACTCTCTATCCGCAGCAGTGGAACCTGCACGGCACCAAGGGCATCTCCGCGCCCGAGGCATGGCAGACCACCCAGGGCGCTGGCGTGACTGTTGCCGTGATTGACTCCGGCATCGTCAAGCACCCCGACCTGGACGCTAACGTTCTGCCCGGCTACGACTTCATCACCGAGCCTGCCATCGCCCGCGACGGCAACGGCCGCGACTCCGACCCGACCGACCAGGGCAACTGGGAAGAAGAGGGCGTCTGCGATGCTGATGCAGAGGCAAGCGAGTCAAACTGGCACGGCACCCACGTTGCCGGCTCCATCGCCGCAATTATGAACAATAAGCGCGGTATCGTCGGTGTGGCACCCTCCACCAAGATTCTACCCGTGCGTGCCCTGGGCATGTGCGGCGGCTACGACTCCGACATTGCGGATGCAATGGTTTGGGCAGCCGGCGGCACCGTTGAAGGCGTTCCCGCGAACTCCAACCCCGCCCAGATTATTAACCTCTCCCTCGGCGGCGAGGGCACCTGCCCCGCAACCTACTCCAAGGCTATTGCTGAGGTGAACAAGCGCGGCGCGATTCTCGTTGTCGCAGCGGGTAACGAGGGGCAGGACACCTCCAAGGTCGCTCCGGCTAACTGCGGCGGTTCGATCGTGGTGGGCGCTACCGACCAGGAGGGTAAGCGTAGCGACTTCTCCAACTACGGCAAGCTTGTTGATGTGAGCGCCCCAGGTAGCAGCATCATGTCCACCGTAGATCTGGGTACCACCGTTTCCACCGGCGCAGGCTACACCGAGTACGACGGCACCTCCATGGCGGCACCTCAGGTTGCTGGCATCATCGCTCTGATGAAGTCCGTGGACCCCTCGCTGAACGCTGAGCGCGCAAAGCAGATTCTAAAGCAGAGCTCCAAGCCACTCACCTGCGATGTGAACGCTTGCGGTTCCGGCATTGTGAACGCTGCGAGCGCACTGGCCGCTCTGCAGGGCAAGAAGGACCCGAACCCCGTGGTCAAGCCCAAGCCCAAGCGTGCCCCCAAGTACCCGACTCGTGCGGCACGTATCGGTTACGTGACGAACCCGGCTGTTAACCACAACCCGCCGTTCCTGATTACCCCCGGTGGTCTGATCCCCGGTCGCTAATCGGCACGTTATCCCTTGGAAGCCGGTGAGCCAATAGGCTTCTGAAGGATGCCACATACAAAAAGCCCCCGTTGAGTTTTTGAACTGCGCCCCGAAACTTGGACGCATTTAA
>NZ_KV813699.1:0-3670 GCF_001813685.1 Rothia sp. HMSC061E04
GTGCGGAGGGGTAGATGCTGCCGTCCATCACGCCACGCTCACTCTACAGGCCGCGATAGACTTCGCGTCGATGACCGACTCGGAAAACTTCAACAACAACCGCACCGTTATCAATGGTGTACAGAATGCGGTAATTCCCTACTCGTGCCCTGTACCCTTCTTCGTCCTGTAGCTTCTTGACTCCCGTCATATATGGGTCATCACCAAGGAATCGGAGGCAGACGATAATTTTCTCGAAGGCTGTCCGGTCTTCTCGTTGGATTTTCTTTAGTTCTTTCGCTGCTTTGCGCGTCAATTCGACCCGGTACACGGGGTTTGAGACATGGTTTGCAGTCATCTGCACCCTTCAGGCAGAGCTTTAAATCTTAACCTCAACCTTAGCAGAAAAAGTGTACACTTTTTACATACTTTACATTGTTGTACTATGTAAGTAGCTCCCCTGGATAGAACCTACACAGGAACTATCCTCGGAGCTAACGGACAAACCCCAGAAAGGAACCAGTCATGACTGTCACCACTCACCGGACTCGTTCCAATGTCACGACTCTTAAAGAACTCCGCGACAACCTTGGAACCAAAGTCAATGAAGCCGTGTTCTCCGGCGAACGTCCCCTCATCAGCCGCAATGGTAAGACTGTTGCCGCGCTCATCTCCTACGAAGATTTGAAGCTGCTGGAAGAGTACGAAGAGCTCCTCGACATTGAGGCTCTTCGCAAGGCACGCGCCGAAGATGACGGCTACCGCATCGGCCTCGACGAGTTCCTCGCAGAGAACCCTACAGACTAGTCTTTCAACGCATATTGCAAGGCGGGCGGCACCTCCACCAGGGAGGGGCCGCCCGCCTCATTCTTGCCTAAAAACCGCCGAATCTAGCGCTTGTGTGCGGAGGGGTAGATGCTGCCGTCCATCACGCCGCGCTCCACCTGCTCCAGGCTCACGCCGCGAGTCTCCGGCAGGTTGCGGAACATCAGCAGCGCAATGACCACGTTCACCACGGCAAAGCCGATGAAGGAGCCAGTCAGACCGACCGCACCCAGAATCACGGGGAACGCCAGCGACAGCACACCGTTCATCATCCAGCCGCTAAACGCCGAAATGCCCATACCCGCCGCACGCACACGCAGCGGGAACAGCTCGCTCATAATCACCCACGTGGACACGTTCAGGCAGGTCTGCATCGCGCCCACAAAGCAGACGATGAGCACCAGCAGAATCCAGGGACGCGCCGCATTATCGGCGGGCAGCAGCATGGACGCGCCCGCAATCAGCACGTGGAAAAACGCGGTCGACGCATAGCCGGTAATGACCATGACGCGGCGCGGTACACGCTCCATCAGGCTGAGCGACAGGATGGAACCAAGCACCGCAATCGTACCCGGCGCAATGTTCGCAATGAGCGCCGCGGATTCGCTGAAACCGGCTTCCTTGAGCACCTTAATGCCGTAGTACATGATCGAGTTGATGCCGGTCAGCTGCTGGCCCGCGCCGACCAGAATACCGACGAGCAGGATGCGCACGAACCAGCCGCGCACGCCCACGCTTTCCTTACCCGCCGCATTGTTCTGGGTGGTCGCCTCCGCCTGCAGGGTGCGTTCAATGTCGGCAATCTCAGCTTCGGCACGTTCGGTGGAGCGGATGCGCTTCATCACCTCCAGCGCCTGCTCACGCTTGCCGACGCGCAGCAGCCAGCGCGGCGACTCGGGCACTCGCAGCATGCCGACGAACAGGCCGATGGCGGGCAGGGTGCAGATGGCGAACATCCAGCGCCACACGCCGTCGTGTTCGCCCCATACGTTGCCGATGAGGGCGTTCACGATGAACGCGGCAAGCTGACCGCCCACGACCATGAGTTCGTTGCGGCCGGAGAGGGAGCCTCGAATTTCGTAGGGTGCGAGCTCTGCGAGGAACACGGGCACCACGGCGGAGGCGCCACCGACCGCCAGGCCGAGCAGGGTGCGTCCGGTGATGAGCACGGCGACGTTGGGTGCGAAGACGCACGCCAAGGCGCCGAAGAAGAAGATGGTGGAGAGCCCAATGATGGTGGTTCGGCGGCCGAACCGGTCAGAGATGCGGCCGCATCCGAGCGCACCGATAGCGGCGGCGAAGGCAAGCGATCCGGTGACCCAACCTTGGGCGGTGGAGTCCATGCCGAGTTCGCGGCTCATGGGTTCGAGCGCGCCGTTGATCACTCCGGTGTCGTAGCCGAAGAGCAGACCGCCGAAGGTGGCGATGAGTGCGATGATGCCGAGGTATCGGCTGTGCTTCCCGGTGCCCAGAGGGGGCAGGGTGGAGGCGGTGCTCTGTGCGCTCATGGTGTCCTTTGATGTGCCGGTGGCGGGTGGTCCTGCCGGAGCTGGTTCCAGGCGGCAGGGGTGGGTACATGGGTAAGGTGAGGTGCGTCAGGTTAGACACACCTCACCTAATCCTAGCGAAAACGTTCGGCGGGTGATATTTATTTCTCACCGCGCCTATTTTTCAGCGTATATTACGGCCGACATGTGCGACCGCCTGAGTGCCCCTTTGAGAAGGAGCCCGCGTTTAGAACAGCGCGATCTTCTCGGGTGCCGGGAAGATGGCGTCCAGGGCGGCGAGGTCCTCAGCGTCGAAGCGCAGGCATGCCGCCTGTGCGTTGGCGCGCACCTGCTCGGCGCTGGTTGCACCAGCAATGACGGAGGTGACCGACGACTGCTGTGCGAGCCAGGAGAACGCCGCCTGCGCCTCGGTAATGCCGCGCTCGGTGCAGAAGCTATGGAAGGCTTCGAGCTGGTCCCAGTTGGCGGCGTCGAGCACGTTCTTCTTGGAGTGGGACAGGCGCGAACCGGCGGGAATGTTGTCGCGGCGGTACTTGCCGGTCAGCAGGCCATTAGCGAGCGGGAAGTACGGCAGCACACCCATGCCGAAATGCCGTGCGGCGGGCAGGATTTCGAGTTCTGCGCGGCGGTCGAGCAGGTTGTAGTGGTTTTCAGCGACGATGAACCGTTCGGTGCCGAGTTCATGGGCGCAGTGTTCGGCGTGGGCGAGCTGCCAGCCGGAGAAGTTGGAGTGGCCCAGGTAGCGGACCTTACCGTCGCGTACGAGCTGGTCGAGGGCGCTGAGGGTCTCTTCAATGGGGGTGTTGGGGTCGGGACTGTGGTAGAAGTACAGGTCGATGTAGTCGGTGCCGAGGCGGCGGAGGGACCCTTCGACGGCGCGCATGATGTAGCGGCGGGATCCGCGGGCGTTGCGGTCGTTGCCGTTGAGGTCGCCGACGGGCAGACCGAATTTGGTGACGATGGTCAGCTCATCGCGGTCGAGGCCGAGCTGGGTGAGGGCGGTGCCGAACATGGTTTCGGAGAGGCCGGGTTCGGCGCCGTAGAGGTCGGCGATGTCGAAGAAGCTGATGCCGGCGTCGACTGCGGCGGCGATGACTTCGTTGGTGCCTTCTTGGGTGCGGGTGGGGGTGCCGGGGCGGCCGAGGTTGTTGCAGCCGATGCCGACGCTGGGTACGACGAGACCGGAGTTGCCGAGCCTGCGGTAGACGGGAGATTCAATACGTTCCATGCTTTTAACTCTACGTTGTGCGGGTATGTTGCAAGGTTATTTCCCCTCCAGCTGGGAGGCGAAGAGCTTTCTGAAGCGTGATGTAGGGTCGGTCGTTAGCTCCCGGTAGGTTCCTTGCTCCACCACACAC
>NZ_KV813700.1:0-429 GCF_001813685.1 Rothia sp. HMSC061E04
TAGCTCCCGGTAGGTTCCTTGCTCCACCACACACCCACCATCCAACACCACCACAGAATCAACACCACGCAACGTCCACGCACGATGAGACACCAACACCACCAAACGCCCAACAGCAGCCACCTTCAACCGAGCAAAAATCTCCTCCTCAGTCTCAGCATCCACAGCGCTGGTCGGCTCATCCAACACCCACACCGGCGCATCCCGAAGAACCACACGCGCCAACGCCAAACGCTGCCACTGACCACCCGAAAGACCAACACCACCAAACGACTCACCCAACTGAGCATCCAAACCACCCTCAAGACCACGCACAAAATCATCAGCACAAGCCACCGACAAAGCCGACCACAAATCAGCATCACCAAGACGCTCAACCGCCGCCTGAGGCAAACCCAGAAGAAGATTTTCACGCACAGTCAGTTCATA
>NZ_KV813701.1:0-227 GCF_001813685.1 Rothia sp. HMSC061E04
GTTTTGATGTCCAAGAAACGGGAGGCAGTTCATTCCGGCACGGGGGCTTCTCGTATGAGCTTTTATCTGGCTATTACTTGGAGGCGCGGGGTTTAGCGAAGCGGCGCTCGCCCAGGTACCCGAGCAGACTACCGAAAGCGGTCCACTGCAGTGCCGCCAACAGTAGGGTGGACAGGTCGGTCACCTCAAAAGAATTGGGGATGACCTTGAACCACAGCAGTGGCAGG
>NZ_KV813701.1:327-103355 GCF_001813685.1 Rothia sp. HMSC061E04
GGGGGGGGGGGGGGGGGGGGATTACGCACCGCCAACTTAGAGATATTTCTCCAAACTGCTCTCCGCCATGCGGGACAGCTGCTCACGCACCGTGCGGGCACGAGCCTCACCCACACCGTCCACGGCACGCAAATCCTCGAGGGACGCTGCCATCAGGGCCTGCAGGCTGCCGAAGCGCTCCACCAGACGCTCAGAAATAGCGTTCGGGATGCTCGGAATACCGGCGAGCAGACGGAAACCGCGAGGCTGCAGGGGGAACTCCAGATCGGGGTTCTCGCCAAAGCCGACAGTGCGGGCAATCGTGCGCAGATCCACGATAGCCATATCGTCCAGGTTCTGAAGTGCCTCAACACCGGCGGTAATCAGCTCGTCGTTCACCTCGGGCAGGTAGTCGCGCAGAATCAGGTCGCTAGCGGTCATCTCGGGGGCGCGCAGCTCCTCCAGCTGCAGGGCAATCAGGCGGCCGTGCACGCCGAGCTCTAGTACGTAGTGGCTGACCTCGCGGATAATGCGGTTCACCATCTCCATGCGCTGCAGGGTCATCGCCACATCACCCAGGGAAACGTTCGACTCAATCTCCAGGGCAGACAGGCTGGAGAGCACCGAACGCAGACGCTTCTTATAGCTTTCAAGGGTCTGAATCGCCTGGTTTGCGCGGGCCATCAGGTACTGGCTGTCCTCAACCATGTAGCGGGTGCCGTCAACGTACACCGAAATCACGGACATCGATGCGCTCACCGAAATCACGGGGAATCCGGTCTGAATGGCGGTGCGTTCGGCGGTGCGGTGGCGGGTGCCGGACTCGTTCGTCTCAATGGAGGCGTCCGGCATGAGCTGCACGCCGGCGTGCAACAGGCGGGTGGCGTCGCGGTCGCAGATGATAGCGCCATCCATCTTCGCCAGCTCGCGCAGGCGGGTTGCCGAGAACTCGGTGTCGATGTTGAAACCACCCGAAGACAGGGAGGATACGGTGCGGTCGGATCCGAGTACGATGAGCGCGCCCGTACGGCCACGCATGATGCGTTCCAGGCCCTCGCGGAGCTCGGTGCCGGGGGCGATTCGGGCGATAGTTTTAAGCAATAGGTCACTATAATTCATCTGCACAAAAAACATTGTACCCGTAAGGGTGGTTATTGAGCCAGGTCAGGAGCGGAACGGCGGGCTAAAGTGCCTCAAAAGCGAACGGATATTCTCGATATTTATACAGGAGTGCACGAAGTGAAACTATCTACATTTAAGAGTAAAAATGCGTTCTGCGGTACCCCATTTCGCCGTGACCAAACACCGCGCACCATATCGCCCCAGACCCTAAAATAGACCCATGACCGCGCGCACGAAAAACACCAAAACCGCACCCGCCTACCGCTGCACCGAATGCGGCTGGACCACCGCCAAATGGGTAGGCCGCTGCGGCGAATGCCAGACCTGGGGCACCGTCGAAGAAGCCGCCGGGGGCACCCGTGCGCGCACCCGCGCCGCATCCAGCGTGCAGAAACCCGCCCAGCCCATCGCAGAAGTCGACTCGCGCGTAGCCGCCTACATGAGCACCGGAAACCCCGAATTTGATCGCGTGCTCGGCGGCGGACTGGTACCCGGCGCGGTCATCCTCATGGCGGGCGAACCCGGCGTGGGCAAATCCACCCTGCTGCTGGATGTCGCCGCCACCTTCGCGCGCGGCACCGTCGCGATTGCGGGACAGCAGGGAGCGCAGAATATCGTGCCCCAGCCGCCGCGCCCGGTCCTGTACATTACCGGCGAGGAATCCGCCGCGCAGGTCAAGCTCCGCGCCGACCGCATCCGCGCCATTGCGGACACCCTCTACCTGACCAGCGAAACCGACCTCGGCACCGCCCTGGCACATATTGAGCAGGTCAACCCCTCCCTGCTGGTCATTGACTCCGTGCAGACCCTCGCCTCCGCGGAAGTTGAGGGTAGTGCCGGCGGCGTGACCCAGGTGCGTGAGGTTGCCGCCTCCGTGATTGCCGCCGCGAAGGAACGCAATATGTGTACCCTGCTCGTGGGCCACGTGACCAAGGAAGGCACCATCGCGGGCCCTCGCCTGCTCGAGCACCTGGTGGATGTGGTCTGCCAGTTCGAGGGTGATAAGCACTCGAATGTCCGCATGCTGCGCGCGATTAAGAACCGCTTCGGACCTACCGATGAGGTGGGCTGCTTCGACATGCACGAGGACGGCATCGCGCCGGTGCTGGACCCCTCCGGCATGTTCGTCTCTAGCACCCCGCACCCGGTGGCGGGCACCTGCGTGACCGTCACGATGGAGGGCCGCCGACCCCTGCTCGCGGAGGTGCAGGCGCTGCTGGATCAGGCGGTGGCACCCGCCCCTCGCCGTACCGTCTCGGGCCTGGATTCGGCGCGTATTCAGATGCTGTTGGCGGTGCTGCAGCGCCGCGCCGGGCTGAACGTGGGCAAGCTCGACTGCTACGTCTCCACGGTGGGCGGGGCAAAAATTGCCGAGCCCGCCGCTGACCTGGCGTGCGTCATGGCCCTTGCCTCGGCGGCGCAAAATAAGCCGCTACCGCGCAAGCTCGCGGTCTTCGGCGAGGTCGGCCTGGCCGGTGAAGTGCGCGCCGTGCCGGGCATCCGCCAGCGCATTGCGGAGGTGGGCCGCCTGGGCTTCACGCACGTGCTGGTGCCCGCCTCCCCGACCGGTGTGGGGGACGTGCCCGAGGGCGTGACCGTGCGTGAGGTAACCACCCTGGGTGAGGCACTCGCGCTGCTCTTCCCGCAGAAGTAGCCGCCCGCGCATTAACAGCATAGAGATAGCGGAGGAGGGGGCTCCCGGCTGGCGTGAATGCCGGCCGGGAGCCCCTCCGCTGTATCTTGATGGTTGCCACTGACCCCACTAGAGCCCCGCTAGAACCCCGCTAGGAGGAGCGGCTCTCCTCCTCGTTCTCGTGCAACATGATGTTGATCGAGCGGGTGTTGAGCTTGTTCGTGCGGTGGGTGTTCACCGCGCTATCGGTCACGTCATCAACCACCATGGAGTCATCCATGTCAGCGTCAACAATCGGGATTGCCGAGGTACGCGGTGCATGTTTGGTGACCGCCTCACCCAGAGGCACCAGAACCGCCACGGCATCCTGGTGGGACATACCGGTTGCCTCCATAAAGTCCACCACAATCAGGCGGAGCATCAGCACGAGCGACTCGCCCTCAAAGGTCGCCACACCCATTGTGCGCGGCTCGAGGGTGCCGGCAAGCTTAATCATGTGCTCGCGTGCCTCCATCATGTAGTGCTCGCGTTCGCCCTCCGTCGGGGCGGACATGCCCAAGCCGAGGCTCTGCGCCGCCAGCGACAGCTCGGTCAGCGCGTCACTGAGTGAGAGCTGCGCGGCGGTGCGCAGTTGCACGTGGTGAATCGTGGACGCCATGCGGCGGTTGAGCACGCGGTCGTTACGGATTGCCAAATCCACCGCGGCGAGAGTCTTTGCCATGCGCGCCAGCTCGCCCTTGCTCTTGCGGCTGTTCCAGGACAGCTCATTCATACCCTGCGCGGTGATCAGGTCGCCTCGGCACGCATCATACAGCGGTTGCAGGGCGCGGGCATCGAGTAGGCTCTGGTACGCCTTGTTGTAGTCGTAGTAGCGGATTGCCTCGGAGGAAAGCTGGAAAACCTTCGCGAACGCATCCATGAGAGCCTGGGCGCGGGCACGCGGGTTCTTACGCGGGTCGCGTGGCATCAGGTACATGGCGAGGAATGCAAAGGCGCCACCAACGATACCGTCAAAACTGCGGGTGAACGCGTCATCAGGCACCGGTAGGAGTAGCACAAAACACGCCTGGAAGCTCAGCTGAATCGTGAAAATAATGCCCTTATCAATGAAGCGGGCAATAATCACGGACAGGAACAGCACGACCGCCGCCTGCCAGGTGCCGTGGCCAAGAAGAATCAGCAGAAGGTCGCCAATGAGAATGCCGAGGGTCACGCCGAAGGACACCTCAAGGATGCGGCGGGAGTGCTTCGCGCCGCTCACATAGCCGAGGGACACGAGGGCAGCAACCGCGGCAAAAATAGGTTCCTGATGACCTAGAACGTGCTCGGAGAAAAGCCACGCGCCCATAGACGCCGCAACAATCTGCACGGACTGAAAGAAGTCAGCCCGGACTCGTTCAATGCCCTCATGGACGAACTGCCGGGCGTTCTGTTCAGTAGTGCGTAGAATATCTGCGAATCGTGCCATGGGCACCATCATACCGGCGCGTGTGCGGTGCACAAGAGGCTAGGGCAGTGTTGGGCGCAAGTGTGAGAGAATCCGCGCCCCGTACCCGCTCTGGAGCCGCGTTTTCCGAGGAAACCTAGCTCCAAAACCGCTGCACGAGCCCCCGTTACGCAGCCTTGGCCCCCGTTACGCAACTTAGCCGCGGAGGCGGCGCGCCACCCTCGCCAGCAGGCCCGGCTGGGCGGGGTGAGGCTGGGCGGGTGCCTCATCAGATGACTCAGACTCAACGGTGACAGGATGCGTTTCTTCGGCGCCGTGTGGCCCGTGAACACCGCGCGTGCTGTACCCGCCGCCGATTGCGCGGGCACGTTCGAGCTGCCGGCGGTGCTCAGCATCCCAGGAGTGCGCCCGGTCAGACATTGCCCACTCGAAACCCGCGGTGAAGGAGGTTTCGGTAAAAAGATCGCGGGCGGCGCGGACGGTTGCACCCAGCGGCTCGGGGAGAGCCGGGACCTGCTCCACGGCGGGGAAGGGTGCGGGGGTTTCTGCTTCGCCTTGAGTTTCTGCTTTGCCGTGATTTTCTGCATTGGGGGCAAGAATCTGTGCGAGCAGGTAGGCACGCTCGGTGCGCAACACCTCCAGCAGTTCGGTGTGGCGTGCATCCGATGCCACCGCCGCGTGCCGCAGAGCGGCGGCAACCATCAGCTCGGGAACGCCACCGGCGAGCATGCCCAGCGGCAGGGTGAACTCGCCCAGCCCGTACAGGTTCAGAGCGCCGCCCACGCGCATCTGCGTGAAGGCATCCGGCGCGAGGGCGAGCACGGGAATACCCGCCGCCGCAGAGAACACCGCCGGGTGGTAGCGGCTGGTCAGCGTGAACGCCGCACCACGGTGCACGGTGACGCTCTGGTCGGCGTGCAGAATCGGCAGCAGGGTCGCCGGGGTGGAGGGGCTGAGCTGCTCAGCGATGCGCTGGTGCGTATGAATATCGCCGCTTTCGGGGTTCTGCGGGTCGCCAAAATGGCTCAGGAACACGGGTGCGTAGCCGTGCTCGCGCCACATGCTATCGAGCAGACGTGCGATTTGCTGCGCCTGCTGTTCGGTGCACTCGTTGACAGTCACGCACACGTAGCGCTCGGGCAGGTTATCCAGTGCCTGACTTGCGGAAATACCTTCCGTATAGTGCAGGGTACGCGCCGGGGAAGCCGGTAGGTAGTCGGTGGCATCGTCCACGCTCAGGCGCGCATCAATACCCCGCTCACGGCACCAGGCGAGGGAAGAATGTTCGCGCACCGTCACCGAACGGGCAACGCGCAGCATACGCTCCAGAACCTGCGCGTCCTCGGGGTTGAGCACCGGGCCCAGGGACTGGCCGGTCACGTACACGGGCACGCCCGCATGCTCGGCGGCACGCACCGCGGCGGCGCGTTCGTAGAGCAGCCAGCCGTAGCGGGAATTGAGGTTGCCGCCGCCGGAGATCACGACCGCGTCCATGGTGGCGATAGCGTCCGCGAACTCCACCATGCGCTCAACGGTCTGCGCCAGCGGATGTAGCACCTCCGGCAGCGCCTGCACCTGCGGCAACGCCACCAGCTCGTTAGCGGAGGGGCGCTCCCGGTCGGCGTGCAGCTGCGCCAGGACGCACTCGAGCGCCGCGAGGGTCAGCTCGCGTTCAGCCGGCGCCCAGGGGAAGAGAAAAAACGGCAGGTACTCGTAGGGTACGCCCGCCTCATGATGTACCGCCGCGCCAATATAGCGCGCTGAATGGCCTACGTCGCGGGTCATGAGGGTGACCGCCGCGCCGCCTTCGGAAAGTGCCTCCGCGCTCGCAATGGTCATGGCTTCGTCGCCCACGTGGTAGGTGTGCTGGCCGATATCGCCGATGACGAGCACGCGCGGTGCTTCAGTAAAGTGCGGTGCTTCAGTAATAGGCAGTGCTGTAGAAGAATGATTGTTCTCCGTCATGGCTATGCGCCCTTCTCGCCGGTAGAACCATCCTCAGTACCGCGACGAGCCTGAGAACGCTGGCTGAGGGAACGCTTCGCCAAGGAACGCAACGCGCGGCCCGGGGTGCGCAGGTGCTTGAGAACCCGCAGACGCTCCTCAATACCCTGCTGACGGGCCTCGATACGTTCCAGGCGGCTCTCAATAGAGCGCAGAATGTCCAGGGATTCGCGGGTCAGATCGTGCCCGTCAATCACGCGGCGCTCCAGGTCAGCCGCCAAATGCGCCTGATACAGGTACGCACCCGGTCGGGCACCCGCCTGCAAATCCTCGCGGATAGCGCGGGCGCGCACCAGCGAATCGAAGCGGGCATGATCAGCCTGACGCTTCACGCTATTCGCCTCGGCACCCTCCGCGTCGGGGCGCAGTGACCAGTACGCCAGCGGCTCATCCACCAGCAGAATATCCGCAACGGATGCGGCACGCATGTTGAACTCCCAGTCGCCGACCACCGGCAGGGACTCGTCATAAAAACCGACCAGCTCGTGCAGGCTGCGGCGGTAGAGAATACCAATCGGCACGGCACGGTTCGTGCGGAAGAGGAACTGCAAACCCATGCCGGGCAGGCCGTCGTGGAAAATACGCTCCTCGTACACCTCGAACTCGCCGTCGGCGTTCTCACGTTCGTACCGCTCCACAACGCGGGTGGTGCACATGAGCGCGCCGCTCTCTTCTAGCGCCGCGACGGTGCGTTCCAGGAACTCGGGTGCCCACAGGTCGTCGTCATCGTGAATCGCCACGTATTCGGAGGTGGTCGCCGCCAAACCGGCGTTGGATGCCGCCTCCATGTTGCCGCCGACGGTGGTCAGCAGCTGCACGCGGCTGGAATCCTGCGCGTTAGAACCCAGCAAACCCAGCGGGGAAGCCTCAATGACGGCGCAGGTTGCCTGCTCGTCGCCTCCGTCGTTAATCACGCAGACCGTGTAGTCGGTGAAGGTCTGCTGCGCAATGTTCTCCAGGGCGCGACTCAAGAAGCGGGGGCGGTCCTTCGTGCGGACCAGAATAGCTACGGTAGGGGAAGACATAACCACAATCAGTCGAGGGCGAATGGGCCCGTGCCAGCCCAAGAACTCAACCCATTATGAAGGTGTGCACTGTTCAGACTCAACCCGCCGCCCGGCTAACCCGCGACAGTGGGCATGCACAGGCATGCACCGCCCCTAAAAACTAGCTGATGGACTGTAGCGCCACCATTGCCAGCACACCGAGCACAAAGCACGCCGGAATGGTTACCAGCCACACCAGAAGAATCTGCAGAACAATCCTGGACTTCAACGCGTTAAGACGCTGATTCACGCCCGCGCCGAGCGCCGATGCAGTCGCCAGGTGCGAGGAGGAGAACGGCACCTGCAGCAGGAAGTAGCCGAGCACCTGCACCACCGCGGTCGTGCCCTGAGCGACCGCGCCACGGAACGGGTCCAGGCGCACCATCTTGTAGGCGAAGGTGTAGCCGATGCGGCGGCCACCGGTCAGCGTACCGGCACCCAGGCTGAGGGCAATGATGATGGTGCCCAGCAGCATCCCGCCCCAGGTGAGGGACTGAATAAGCGCCGGATCCATGATGCGTTCGCTCAGCAGCGCCCACAGCAGCAGGTACAGGTAGCCGGTCTGCAGGCCGTGTAGCAGCGAAATCGCGGAGGCAGACACCGCCAGCACCTCGCGTGCATGCTGATTCACCAGGCGCGGGTTGTGGCCGACCACCAGCCGGTAGAACGGCACCACCATCAGCCAGGACAGCAGAAAAATGAGCGGCGGCAGGTAGAAGAGAGGCAGCAGGGTCGCCCCAAAAATATGCGGCAGGAAGGCGAGGGAACCGAAGCCTTCAACGGCGCTGTCACTCCTCGTCTGGGTCCACCAGCTCACACCGGCGAGGGCACCGACCAGCGCGTGAGTTGAGGAGGACGGCAACCGCAGAAACCAGGTGAGCACACCCCAAATAGCGCAGACGAGCAACGCCGCAACGATGCCGTTCAGGCCGGTGGTACCCTCCGGGGCACTCACCCACGAGGCAGAATACTCACCGAGCAGCAGGAACGCACCGATTACACCGAGCACGTTGAAGAGCGCGGCAAGGTACAGGGCGGAGCGCTCGCCAAGGGCGCGGGTACGCACCGGAACAGCAACGGAGTTGGAGGCGTCGTGCACACCGGTGACGTAGACCGCGGCAATGAAGGCGCAGCAGGCTAGAAGACCCAGAAGCATTAGGATTCCTGAACGATAATGCGGCCGATCTCGGCAGACACATCACGCATAGCGTTGGAGGCAGCGGTCAGCTGCGCCAGGAAGGTGGCGTAGCGGCGGTACCGTTCGGGGGTGTAGCGTTCGGCAATGTACGCGTCGTATTCTTCGGCGGTGCGCAGCGCCTGGCGGGAGATACGCAGCATGTCCATCCAGTAGTTGTCGAGGCCGCGAATATCGGCAAGTTTGGGGATGACGGCGGCGGTCAGCACCGCCTGACGCTGAATAATGTCCAGGATTGAGGTGATGTGCGTGGCGAAGCCGTCAATGCTGTGCAGGGACAGCACGTGCGCGGCACTCGTAAGCTTCTCAACGGCGTTGGTGAGCTTGCGTGCCAGCGTGTACAGGTCTTCACGCGGAATCGGTGGGGAGAAGGAGCTGCG
This sequence comes from Rothia sp. HMSC061E04, assembly GCF_001813685.1. Classification (NCBI taxonomy): domain Bacteria; kingdom Bacillati; phylum Actinomycetota; class Actinomycetes; order Micrococcales; family Micrococcaceae; genus Rothia; species Rothia sp. HMSC061E04. Next base: position 9,134 of record NZ_KV813701.1, read on the forward strand.
CACCTCGGTGAGGGTGCGGAACAGCAGGTTCGTGGAGTCCGCCTCGTGGGTGAGCATGCGTTCGAAGAGTTCGGGGTACTCCGCGACGGGGGAGCCGACCATTTCTGAGAGCAACGCGGCAGCCTCACCGACCTGCGCTGAAATTTCAGCGAGGGAGGCGAGGGATTCGTTGGCGTGGGGGAAAAGTCGGTGCAGCATAGTTCCCAGTCTAACCAGTATTGGGGGCTGCGGGTGCGCATAGTCCGCGCGTATCTCACGAGCGCCCGACCTGCAAACGCTACTGTAACGACCAGTAAATGTTATAGCGCCGACCTGTTCACGGTTGCGCATGAGGGTTTTAAACAAAAAACGGTGGGGGTCGATTTCTCGACCCCCACCGGAACGTTTAGGGATGTCGGGTTGGGAGCGCCTCTCGGCGGAAGGCCGCTCGAAGCGGCTAAAGATTTGGAGCCCGGGGCTACCTATTAGCAACCCGACATCTTGTAATTATTATCCACCCGCACCCTGCGCAGAGTCAATCGGAAACAGGCTTTTCAGGCCTTTGCGGCCCAATGTGGAACCTCTGCCAATTCGCGGCACGAACCCGCATTTTTAGGCGCTCAAACGTTGCAGAAGACTAGAATGCTTCGAGGTTGGTCTGCGATTTTTCCTGCGCAGAATCAGCCCCGGAACCCCCGTTAGCCTGCTGACCAGCCTCAACGGCGCGCAGCTGGGCGGCGACCGCCTCCAAATCGTGCGCAATCTGCTCCATCTGCTGAGCCTGACGCGGCAGGCGAGCACGACGCTCCACCGCCTCACGCTTCACCTCGTGGCTGCCCGGAACCGCACCATCCTGCCCGGCAGAGCGCGCATAATCGGTGCGAATACCCAACGCCACCACGTGCGCAAACGCGGCGCAACGTTCCATCGCAATATCCATATCGCCGGTGTACAGGCCCGCCAAAATCTCATCAATCGTGCGGACCACCTCGTCGGCACTCGGCGGGTCGGGAACACCCGCCACCACGTGCGAACGGTAATCCTCCGCCATTCCCAGCTCAAAAGCGCGGCTTACCCCGCGCGGCGAACGATGCACCACGTCCCGCAGCCAGTACATACGCCACAGCGCACCCGGCAGGGAGTGGGCGCTCGCGTGCGACCAGAGTTCGGCGAGGGTCTCAATACCGTAGTCGTCGGTGAAGCTGACGAGCCGTTCGGTCATCTGTTCGTCGGTGCCGCGTCCGCGTATCAGCAGGATTCGTGCGGAGGCGTGCGCCGCCTCTTCGCGTGCGGCGGGGTCCATGCCGCCTTCGTGGCGTTCAAATTTCTCGGCGGAGTAGAGGACGGGGCGGTGGTGGGTGCGGTGTCGGGCGCGCCCGGAGGCGCCGGTTGATGATGTGGGTGTAGACATAGGATTTCCCAGTGTACCGTTCATTGGCTGGGGGCCGGTAGTGTATAGTATTTCTATCTGCACACTTTCAGTTTTGTGTGGATAGGAGCGCCTTTAGCTCAGTCGGTAGAGCTACGGACTTTTAATCCGCAGGTCGTGGGTTCGAGCCCCACAGGGCGCACTAGCCGACCCGTCGCCTCCCGCTTTGCGGGGGTCGGCGGGTTTTTGCGTCTTCACCCTCGTGTGCGGGGTTTTATCCCGTGTTGATTCTGTGTGGTGGGGCGTGTCCTGCCGGGTTAGTCTGGCAGTTTTTGATTCGTGTACGTTGACCCGAAAAGATGAGGAAACCCGTGAGCGTCACCATTAAGAACCCTGAAGAAATCACGATTCTTGCCACTGGCGGTACGATCGATAAGTTCTATTCGGTGGCGGGCACCATGGATATTGGTGAGCCTGCCGCTAAAGACCTGCTGGACCGCGTGATTACCGATATCCGTTTTGATATTCGCCCGCTGATTGGCAAGGATAGCCTGGACATGACCAATGAGGATCGTGCCGAGCTGACCGAGGTGCTGAACGCTGTCACTAACGACCAGGTGCTCATCACTCACGGTACCGACACCATGCCGGAGACTGCCCGCTACCTGGTGGAGCACGCCGACCTGGGCGATAAGGTTGTGGTGCTGACCGGTGCGATGCAGCCCGCCGTGATGGCTCGTTCGGATGCCGGTTTCAACCTGGGTGCCGCTATTGCCGCCCTGAACCTGCTGGAGCCGGGCGTGTACATCAGCATGAGCGGTCGTATTTTCCCTGCTGAGAGCGTGCGTAAGGACCGTTCTCGCGGCATTTTTGAGGGCTAAGATGGCTGATTCTTCTGCTCGTATGCTGCGGGGTGAACCAGTTTCTGCTACTGAGCTTGCGCCGGTGGAGGGCTCCTCAGATCTTGTGCCGCAGGAGCATATGTCGCAGGTGCAGCTCATGCAGCAGCAAGCGTTGGATGAGCTGGAACAGCAGGCTGACGAGTTCTGGAATGTCACCAGTGATTACCTGCTGCCGGCTAAGAACCTGTACCTGGTGCGTGTGCTGCTGCTGGTCGTACCCTCGCTGATTACTGTTTATTACTTCATCCGCGTCACGCTTTTCCCGATTGGTGCGGTGCCGCTGGTCTATCTGGTGATGCATGTGTGGCTTGCCATGATTTACCGGGCGAACCGTTCGGTGAAGCTGGTGCTGCTGGCGAATGCGGCATCCGGGGTCGCGGCGGCCATAATGACAGCGTTCTTTGCCTATGCGCTTGTGACGGTGCAGGGCCCGCAGACGCTGCTGGACCGTGTGGGCGTGCTCTATACGGTGAGCCTGCTGACGGTCATGGCGTCGTTTGCGTTGGAGGTTCTGTTCTCGCTGTTCTATAGTTTGGCGGTTCGTAGGAGCTTGCGTTTGACGCGGCAGAAGCAACAATCGGAGCAGCAGGGCGCTGAAGAGCAGAAGGCAGAGGAACCAAAACCAGAAGAGCCGAATCCCGAGGCACCGAACGCTGAGGAGTTGAACACTGAGGCTTCGCGTGCTGCGGAGCAGAGCTAACGCGCACCGACGGGCGGGGATTTTCCTGCGCATCCGCGCCTCTGCCGGGTGATGCCTGACGGGGCCTTGACGGGGTGTTGACGGGGCGATAAGAGGCGGTGTGACACGCTCTCAGTGATGCCCAGCTACTGCTCAGATTCCCTTAAAGTCCGCGTGATACGGTAGAGACAGAAACACGACCAGCACCTGTCAGGAGGTCACCCATGGGCGCTACACATCTGAACACAGATGCTGCTTCATCCGCAGAACACCCGGATGAAGATATCAGTGTGCAGACTCGCTATCAGGCGCCTATCCGCCACGCGACTCCTGCCACGCCGGAGGTGTCCGTTCCGCTGAACGTGCCGCCGGTGGTGACTGGTTCGCATCCGGTTATTTCGGCGACTTCTACCGTCATCATTCAGGATGGTACGAACCCTCCGATTGTGGTGCGTACGCATCCGACGGGTCCTCTACCGCCGTTCCCGGGGCAGGGTCAGTTGCCCGCTTTTCTGCGTACTTACACCGCTGATGAGGTGAAGGAGCGCAAACAGAAGCTTAAGAAGAACCTCCTAGTCCGCGCGGTTATTCTGAGTATTTTGACCCTGGTCGAAGGGCTCATTATTTCTCAGTACACGCAGCCGTTGGCGATTTGCTTTGGTTTTGTGGCGGCGCTTTACCTGGTGGTTCAGATGTGGCCGCTGATGCGCCCTCCGAATGATTCGACGGACGCCTCCGTGTATAGCGTTTGGGCTATCTGCTCCCTGATCGGGTATGTTGCCGTGGGGCTGGTGCTTTCACCGATTACGTTCCTGCTGCTGATGCTCGACTGGGCTGGAGTTTCGATGGGGCTTGACCCCCTGCTGATACTTGTTGTCTTGGGCCTAGTCTGGTTGAGCGAGGTCGGTTTATCGTTGCTGACCATTTACCGCTTCAACAACTTGCGAATTGCGATGGCGAATCAGGCAGATTCTCCGTTGCTACCTGACAGTATTTCTGCGACGGTTGATCCGTCCACTTCTGCCTAGAGTTTTGAGGCGGTGCGGTAGACAAACGCCGCGCCGCCGCCCACACTCACATCACACACTCGCTCATACGTTTTCCGCACACTATCAGCCGATATCCGAAAGATTCAGCTATGTCCGCCGTCGAGTCCTCTCCGCCATCCGCTCCGAACACCACGCATCCTACGAAGCCCGCCACCCCCACTCTCGTGTCTGTGGCGGGTTGGGTTCTGCTTGTTATTGCTGTGGGCTGGCTGGCGCTGATTGCGTACACCGGCGTCTCCTATGCGACTACCCATTTGTCGCATTTTTCGACCTGGCGTGCCCAGTCGCTGGTGGATGCGCAGGCGTACTATCCGGTGCTTTTCCTGATGGTCAGCGCGTTCGGTAATGTGACCCTGCACGGCTTCTGCACGGTGGCGTATCTGCGTGGTTACCGGTGGGCGGCGTTGGTGCTGTCGGTGGCATTGGCGTTGGGCGTTTTGGCTTCTTTACTGATTATGCTGACTGTGGCGGCTCTTCTGGGCACGTTGAATGGTGCGCCGAGCCAGGATGTTGAGCTGCTGCTCAGTAGCGCTTCGCCGCTGTACACGCCGGTGTATATTGCGGGTCCGTACATGCTGGTGTGCGTGGTGGCGTTGGCGTTGGTGTGGTCGCGTCAGTCGCGTTCTTATATGGAGGCGCGCCGTGATTGGCGTGTGCGCCGCAGCGAGGATTACCTGATTTAGCCTCATTTCTTGACGCGGGCACTGCGATACACGGGTCTGCGGCTCACCGATAATTTTATTCACCCAACCACAGTTAGGATGACTCGTGCACCCTACTTCCGAACCTGCGCACAAATCCTCATCGCAGACTAGCCCCGGCGCCCCCAAGCGCACATATGATGAGCGGGCGGCATTTGAAGAGGCGAAAAGAAACCTTGGCATAGTTGGCGAGAGGGAGCAGGAATTTAACCGGGCCTGGAGCTTCTTGGTAAAGCCTATTCCATCGGTATGACGCTCATCCTGGTGTATTTCCTCCTGGATGCGTACCAGATTCTCGTTACTGCGGGTCGTAGTTTGAACATCGGCTCGTTCCTTAGCTATGCCCTGCCGAAGGTTCTGTCTGACGCCATCTTGGTGGTGCCGTTCCTCTGGATTGTTCTGGGGTGGGTCAAAGACGGGTACATTAATCCGCGCCGCCTGATGATGCTGTACCTGCCGCTGTGCTGTGTGAGCGGTGTGCTTTCTTTCGCCGGTGTTTTTGGTATGGCGCAGGTGCTTTTCCCTGCGTTTACTGCTCTGGATCCGGCATCGCATCCTGCCGCCGCTTCATCTATCGTGACGCAGGTTCTGGTTGCGGTCATTACGGCGGGTAGCGCTGTTCTGATGTTTCTTCTGACCCGCCCGGCTGTGGGTGTGGTTCCGAGCTTTGCGGTGATTCGGAAACAGATGAGGGCTATCGAGGAAAGCATGTCGGGTGCTGAGGACGAAGAAGAGTTGACTCGCGAGGATGTTCTTCGTCAGCTTGAGAAGGAAGAAGGCCCGGTCAAGGACTCTATCGAGCAGCTGTTGCGTGAGCTTTCTGCCGATTATGCGCTCTCGAATGATCCGGTGGAGAAGAACCGCCTGCTGGATGAGATACAGCAGGTTCAGCGCGCCCAGAAGGCGGGTGTAAAGCCCAATCTTGGCGGCGCCTCCGCTGGTAGGCGGGTAAGCCCCACGAGCAAGCACACGGGGGCGAGAAGGCTACTGCTGGCTCTACCGCGCCTGAGGTGGTGCTCCCGCCGTGCCCGAAGGCGCTGCGTGGCGTCATGTGGTGCGCTACAGCGATTATTATTCTGTCCGCAATCCAACGTATCTATGTATCTATCCATAACGAGGTGCCAGATCGCGTTATGGAAATGATGCCGGGCATCATCATTTCAGGCATATTCGCTACCTTCATCTTCTCTCTCATACCGATTTTCGTCCTCCGCCGATTGTGGAAGGGCCGTAGATGGGCGTACTTCCTCACCCTCTTCGGTAGCGCTTTTGCGGTTTTTGTTGGGGCGCTGAGTTTGCAATCTTTCATATCGGCTGATTATTTCTCCAGGCTGGCGGATGAATCGTTAACGTCACGACCCAGAGACTACGTAGTTTCCATCGTGGTGAGTGACATTATGGGAGCTTTTCTCACGGCTTTCTATCAGGTGATTGTTGTGTTGCTCTTGAGCCGTTCCACCAGGTCGTACGTGGCTGCTGCGCGGTTGACGCGGTTGAAGGCGCGCGAACAGGTGAACGCTGATGATGGCTGGGTCGTTTTCCATCAGGACGCAGAAACGTGTGCTCACCTGGACGAAGAGCAGACACGTCGGGAAGAGAAGGAAGCTAACTGACGGGCTGAAGAAGCGGCCGCGCAGCAGTACAAGACGACCCGCCGCACGGATGCACGGAGGAACTCCCGCAGCGAGCAACGCGGCTATAAGGATACTTCCGTGTACACCGAGGAAGGCTACCGCCTCAATTAGGATGGGATGCCCCTCTTCATGGGGAGACTCTTCTGCACCCGCCCCGCGCTATAGCGTGCGGGGCGCGAAGAAAAGAAAGAAACAAAGATGTCAGAACGCCCCCCCAAAGCAACCGCTAAATGATCCGGAGTACACGGTTCCCGAGTACACCGTGCTGCTACCCTCCGACGAGGCTAAAAACAGCACGGTGGAGAATAGCGAGCCCTGTGACAGCACCCCCGAGCACGCCAGCACCCCCGAGCACACCACTACCGACAATCGGGAGGCGACCGCCGGATACAACGCTACCGCCTCCGAACATGCGGGTTGGGTACGATCGAAGGCTCTGCGCAGCGCCAAGCGGTGCACCACCGTGATCATTATTCTGTCGCTTTTCAGCACTATCCAACTCTTCCTGTTCTACGGTAAACCGATTGCCGGTTTGGAGACGCTACCTGACCTTGTCGTGCGTATGCTGGGGTACCCTCTCCTCTTTGTTCTTATCCAGTTTTTCCTCTTCTGGATGACCTGGAAAGGGCACAGGTGGGCGCACATACTTATCCTCATGTACAGTGCCTACGAGGTCTTGAGTCGCATGTATTGGTTTGCGCAAGATTTCCTCGTGGACTCCCGCTATATCACCTTGTTGATGGATGAGTTGCAGTCCTCCGACTCTGCAGATTTTGCGGTCGCTCTTCTCATCCATACCGCGATTGGTGTTTTCATTACTGTCCTCTACGTCCGGAATATTGTGTTGTTGACTCGTCCCTCTGCGTGGGCGTACACGACTACCAGCGGCAGCGCACCGAACAACCAAATGGTTGGTCAGAATCCGTCGGAACCTGACGTAAATTCCAATGAGGGTGGGAACCGCCTCAACTAGGGTGTTTGCCTCAAACGACGCCACTACCACCAAAAGGCTCAGGGCGTGAAAAGGGTGGGGATACCAAACGGCATCCCCACCCTTTCGCGTTAAATATCGAAATCTTCTAGCTGGTAAAACCCTTTGAGTTACCTAAAAGGTTCCAGGCTTCGTATAAAAACTCTACAAGACTCGAAGAGCTTACCCTATACTGAAAAAGTATTATTCTCTCAGCTAACTACATCAAATAACTCTTTTAGGTATGTTTCAAGCAATTCTACCTAAATGAGTGGAATAATCACCGACTTACGCACCATCGTGCGAGCATGCGAGAGAAAGAACGACGATGTTTAACAATACTTCCGGTGCCTCCGCGGGCACACTGGCACCTCAGCCTAACGCCGCAGCATCGAACTTTGCGGCACCGAATTTTGCGGCACCCGCCGCAGCGGCGCCTCAGCTTCCGGTTCCTGCAGGTGCCCGCCCCGTGTATGGTGTTCCGGGTGTTCAGCGTGCTATCAATCTTCCGTCGCGCCCTATTGCCATCTGGGCGGTATCCCTATTCTTGATGCTGTACATGTCCACATATCCTCTACAGCCTCTTGTAGGTCTGGAATTTACGGGCGCTTACATGTTTGCAGGTATGACGATGGGGCTTACGATGGTTCTCCCTATTGTTCTTGGAGTAGTCTCTGCCTGGTACCTCAATGAGGGTTATGAGTGGGCGCGAGTGGTGATTATTATCGAGGGTGCGTTACGCATGATCCTAGATATTGTGTATGTAGTTCTCTGTGCTCACGTTTTCTTTGACAATGAATACGATTCGCAAATGCTTAGGGTGTTGTTCTTTGGCCCGTTTATGACTCTTGAAGTCTTGTGTGCAAAGCTCGCCTTTGATTTCATTAGCCGCATCGTGATTATTGTTCTTCTCTGCCAGCCGCAGGTGGGGCGGTACATCCATATGCGTGGAGACCTGCGACGTATGGGTGTGCGCTAAACATAACTAACCGGGGCGCAACCCCGCCCGCCTCTTGAGGCAGGTTTCATACGAGCCTGCCTGGGGATAGAACAATCACCTGAACAATCACCGACTCACGCATCAGCGTGGGGCACATACAAGAAAGAACGACGATGTTTAACAACGCTCCCAACTCTTCGGCTACTGGCCCGACATCTCAGCCTAATACCGCAGCACCGAACTTTCCGGCATCGAACTTTTCGGTTCCGGGCGCACCCGCTCCTTCATACAGCATGCCGGGCTCCTACGGACTCATTTACGTCCCTTCGCAGCCTGTTGCCCTGCGTGCGGCGATGGGCTGCGCAATCGCTGTGATGGTATTGAGCGCCCTATCATCCCTGTACGTGATGGCCTGGCGTGGTGTGGAAGTCGCTGGTCTTTCATGGATTGGCTTTACCGCTATCGGCGGGCTCGTCATCTGGCAGCTCTGGCAAGGAGCCCGCTGGGCGCACATACTGGTCATTGTTGACTGTGCGCTATACCTTGTCCTTAACCTATTGGGCTTGCTGTTGCTTCCTCTTTTGCGTCAGATTGGTGTACCCGTCCTAGAAGTGATTGGGCTAGCAGGCGCATACCACTATGGAGATCCTAATGTCTTCTTTGTGCTGGCTCTAGGCAGGACCGCACTTGATGTTGTCTTGCATATTGCCATCATTATTCTTCTGGCTCAACCGCAGGTATTGCAGTACTTCAAAGCTCACGCAGACCTTCGAAGCATAAGCGTAAAGTAACCTCGCGGAGGTGTAGCTGGCTTCCGGGGCATCACCTCCACCGGGTTTGAGAGAACGCAAAAGGGTGGGGATACCAAACGGTATCCCCACCTTTTCTCGTCCCCGGCTCAGCAGCCGAGAAGGACTCACGTATTACTCAGCAGATTCCTGCTTCGCCTTCGAACGGCCACGCAGGTATTCGATAATAACCGGCACCACAGAAACCGCCACAATAATCACAGCAATGTACTCAATGTTGTTGTGCACGAACGGGATACCGCCCAGCAGCACACCCGCCAGACCAATCGAACCAATCCACGCAACTGCGCCAACAACATTCCACAGGTGGAACTTCTTACGGTCGTACGAAGAAATACCAGCCGCAAGAGACACAAAAGTACGAACAATCGGTACGAAACGACCCAGAACCAGAGCCAAACTACCGCGCTTCTGAAAGAACTCCTCAGTAGTGTGCAGGTTCTTGGTGCTCAGAATCTTCGCGTCATCCTTGAAGATCTTACGGCCGTAACGGGCACCAATCTGGTAGCCAACCTCAGCGCCAGCAATAGCAACCAGCACCAGGACCGGGAACGCAACCCACAGGGACAGGCCCATCTGCTCATGCAGCATACCCAGAGCAAAAATCAGGGAGTCACCCGGCAGAACAGGGAAAAGAACACCGGACTCAATAAATACGATAATTGCCGAAACTACCAGAACCCAGGGGCCGGTATCGAGCAGGAACTGCTCAAGGTCGAGACCCAAGAGCGCAACCGGAAGATGCGCCAAAGCGGTGGCAAGAAAAGTCATAAAAAATCCTGAACTGTGAGTGGACCGCACGCACGGATCGGCGGCGGAGTAACACCAGCATAGAAAGCGTACCTATGGTGAACATTGTGCAAAACTATGCGGAGGCTGTGTATTACTGGCACAATTCTACCGGCATTTACACCGGATGCACGGGTGAGCGAGGCGTAAATCTCCGCGCCCGCATGGCGAAACAACCCGAGGTGACGCGGTGCTCGCGTGCCTCCCCAAGAAATGACCATCCGCAGAGCCGGAGGATACGGGGTGTGACATGATGGAAAGAGAGCACGGCGCGTCGCGGCGTAGCGATTGACCCAACCACCCACCGTTGGAGAGAACCATGAACCCCGAACAGGCGGCTTCCAGCTCCGCCGATCTCCTGCATGCTGAAGCCCGTGAAGTGTTGCGCCGCCTCACCGGCGTCGCTAATGCCGAGTTCCACGACGGCCAGTACGAGGCGATTCGCGCCCTCGTAGCCGACCGCGCCCGCACCCTCGTCGTGCAGCGTACCGGCTGGGGTAAGTCCGCGGTCTACTTCATCTCTTCCCTGCTGTTGCGTGCCCGTGGTATGGGCCCGGCTCTTATCGTCTCCCCGCTGCTTTCCCTGATGCGTGATCAGGTCGAGGCGGCATCCCGCGCGGGAGTGCGCGCCGCCATGGTGAACTCCGCGAACGTCACCGAATGGGATGAAATCCGCACCCGCCTCGAAGCTAACGAGCTCGACGTACTCCTGGTGGGCCCCGAACGCCTCAATAACGCGGCGTTCCGCGAGCAGTGGCTGCCGTACCTGCTGCCGCGCCTGGGGCTACTCGTCATTGATGAGGCGCACTGTATTTCTGACTGGGGTCACGATTTCCGCCCCGACTACCGCCGTATTGGTTCGCTCATTAAGTCTCTGCCAGCGGGCGTGCCGGTGCTGGCGACTACAGCAACCGCGAATGACCGTGTTAGCCGCGATATCGCCGAACAGCTCAGCACCGATACGACCGCACCTGTACATGTGCTGCGCGGTCCGCTATCCCGCGAGTCCCTGCGCCTGGGCGTTCTGACTCTGCCCCATGAGGCGCAACGCATCGGATGGCTACTCATGCACCTGAACAGCCTGCCCGGTTCGGGCATTATCTACACGTTGACTGTCTCCGCGGCAGAAGATACCGCAAATGCTCTGCGCGCCAGCGGCCACGAGGTGCTCGCCTACACCGGCAAAACTGACCCGGATGAACGGCTGGTTGCAGAGCAGGCACTCAAGGAGAACCGGGTGAAGGCGCTTGTTGCGACGAGCGCCCTCGGTATGGGTTTTGATAAGCCTGATTTGGGTTTTGTTGTGCACCTGGGTGCGCCGTCGTCTGCGGTGAGCTACTACCAGCAGATTGGCCGAGCCGGACGAGGCGCCGTCAACGCTGATGTTCTGCTCCTGCCCGGTCGTGAAGACCGCGCCATTTGGGAGTATTTTGCGACCGCCTCCATGCCCAATGAGGAGCAGGCGCTGGCGGTGCTGGATGCCCTCGCCCAGTCCCCGGAGGGGTTGAGCATTACCGCGTTGGAGGCGCGCGTTCAGTTGCGCCGCTCCACCCTGGAGCTTCTGCTGAAGGTGCTGGACGTTGAGGGTGCCGCTGTGAAGGAAGGTAACTATTGGCGTCGAACCTCTTTGCCGTGGCAGTACGATAGCGCCCGTTATGCGGCGGTGGCGCAGGCGCGTGTGGCGGAGCAGAACGCCATGCTCGAGTATGAACGCACTAGTCAGTGCCGGATGCTTTTCTTGGCTCAGCAGCTTGATGATGCTTCCGCGACTGCTTGCGGCCGTTGCGATGTGTGTGCGGGTCCCTGGTACCCGGTTGAAGTTCCCGCTGAGGCTCAGCAGGCGGCACAGAGCAGCTTCAATACGGTGGGTGTGCCCCTGCAACCGCGCCGCATGTGGCCGAGCGGGCTGGATCAGCTGATGGGTGCGGATGCGCCGCGCGGTCGTTTGTCTAAGGACGAGCAGGCTGAAGCCGGTTACGCTTTGGCGCGTCTGAGCGACATGGGGTACGGTACTCGTCTGCGTGAGCTTCTGGCGACGAATGAACTGGGCGAGCCGGTTGATTCTGAGGTTCCTGCCGAGCTGGGTCGCGCCTGCGTGAAAGTGCTTGCCGCTTGGGAATGGTCTGAGGCGGGTCGTCCGGTGGCGGTGTTGACCCTGCCGTCGCCGGTGCGTCCTCGTTTGGCTCAGTCCCTTGGTAGGGGGCTTGCGTCGGTGGGTCGTCTGGTGGATTTGGGTCAGGTGTCACTGGTGGGGGAGCCGCGTTTCTTTGGCGGTAATAGCGCATTCCGCTGTGCGGATGTGCTGCGCTCGTACCGGGTGCCTGCAGAGGTTCTGGACTATGTGCGTGAGCATCGGTGCCCTGTTCTGCTGGTTTCTGATGTGGTGGATTCGCGGTGGGCGTTTACGGCTGTTGCGCGGGAGCTACGGCTGGCGGGTGCTTCTGCGGTGTATCCTTTCTCTTTGGCAGCCACCCACTAGTTGCGCCTATTAACGTTTATTTATTCCCCTGACGAGGTTGTATGTCATATTCGGAATATTCAAAATTGACGGTCACAGACGGTTCTTCCGCCGTGCTCAGCGATATTCCCGCTCGCCCCGAACACAGCGAGTGGATGGTCCGCGCCCTCGCCGAGGGTGCCGCCGCAGGTGAGCGTGGTGAGATCCCTATCGGTGCTGTGGTGGTGGACGAGCAGGGTGTCATTATTGGTTCGGCAGGCAATACCCGCGAGCGGGAGCATGACCCCAGTGCCCATGCGGAGGTGAATGCGATTCGTCAGGCGGCGTCGCATCGTGGTCAGTGGCGCCTGGACGGATGCACGCTCGTGGTGACGGTTGAGCCGTGCCTGATGTGCGCCGGCACGATCCTGGCCTCGCGCGTTTCGACGGTGGTTTTTGGTGCCTGGGAGGAGAAGACGGGGGCTGCTGGCAGTCGTTACGATGTACTGCGTGACGGCAGGGTTGCTCCGGTTCCCGAGGTGTATGCGGGGGTGCGTGCTGATGAGTGTGCGCAGCTGATGGTGGACTTCTTTAAGGAACGCCGCCCCTGACCTCACCTAGGCCCCACCCCTAAAGATGGTTTGTATAACGCGAAAAGCCGCGCAGAGATTGCGTGGCTTTTCGCGTTATTTGTACGAAAAACCCCATTTATTTGAAAAATACTTCAAAAATTTCAAAAATGACCCCTATTTTTTTATGAAAAGCCCACCACATCACACATAACCGGGTCTAACATATATAGGCATTGGAGCCTCCGCCTGCCTGCGCCTGACGTTCTACACCCTGCGTGGTGCCGCGGATGACTCCCAGAAACTCACCCGAACCATCCATTCTCTGAGGGGATCTAACCGTGTTAAGCGTTGACAATATTTGGGCAAAAGGGCGCCATACTCCGCTTTTTGACCGCACCACCTTCTCAGTGGGTGAGGGTGAAGTCATTATTGTTCAGGCGGATAGCCAGTTGGAGCGTACCTCTCTCGCGTTGGCGCTGACTGGTCGCCTTCCCCTGTCCAGCGGCACGATTAGCTGGAGCAAGGGCGATGATGAGCCTCGCCGTATTTCGATGAAGCGTCTGCGTGCTCTTAGCAGCGTGGTGGACTCTCCTGATGTGACCGCTCCTGAGCAGCATATGCGCGTGCATGATTACGTGTCGGAGATGCTCTCCTATAACTTGCCGATTTTTGGTCGTTCCCGTGCGAGCCGCTGGTTGGCCGAGCGCGGTCTTGATGAGCTGGACGGCCTGTGGATGGATGAGATTAGCGGCGAGATGAACATTGAGCTGATGGCTGCTTTGGCGCAGCATAGCCCCTCTGACTTGCTGGTTTTTGATACTCCTTCCCGCCACCTGAACCACACGTACATGTGGCTTCCGTACCTGGAGGAGCTTGCCGCCGATGAGGACCACCCGCGCACTGTGGTGGCTGTTGTTCCGCATATTTCTGAGTCCTGGCATGGTGCGCGTGCCGTGGTCGGTCGTGCCTCTGAGGAACAAGCCTCTGAGGAAAACGTGCCGGCTCCTGTTGAGGGCGAGATTGAACCCTCCAATGATTCCCCCGAACATGGCGAAAACGCTGAGAAGGAGTAAGAATGACTGTTCTGCGTGTTGCACTCGTTGAGCTGAAGCGCCTGACCAGCGGTGTTCTGCCGGTTCTGGTGCTGCTTGCGATGTCCTGCATTCCGCTGCTGTATGGCGCCCTGTATCTGTACGGTAACTGGGATGCTTACGGCAATGTGAATGGCATTGTGGGGGCCCTGGTGGTTGAAGATGAGGGCGCTGAGGATTCTGAAGGTAAGCAGGTGAACACCGGTGCGGACGTGAAGAAGAACCTTCTAGACGCTGGCACGTTTGATTGGCGTCAGGTGCAGACCCGTGCTGAGGCTGTTGAGGGCGTGGAGAACGGCACCTATGACTTTGCGATGGTGATTCCGAAGGATTTCTCCCGTAATTTGCAGAGTGCCGGTTCGTTCAAGCCTGATGCTGACGGCAAGACGGGCACTATTGATGCGCGTTCGGCGGGTATTGAGGTCATTACGAATGATGCCAATAACTATGTGCTGACGAATATTGTCACGAAGGCGGGCACTGCGGTGCGTGATTCGGTGGCGGAGAAGGTCGGTAATTCTACGGCGAATTCGCTGTTGGCTAGCTTCACGACGATTCATTCGAAGATGGGTGAGGCTGCTGATGGTGCGTCGAAGGTGAATAACGGCACGGTGAAGCTGGCGGATGCTATCACTCAGCTGAAGGACGGCACTGCCACGGTGAATGATGGTGCCGTGAAGCTGAAGGACGGCACTTCCTCCTTGGCTGATGGTCAGTCCCAGTTGTTGGATGGTCAGAAGCAGTTGGCGGAAGGCGCTGCGAAGCTTGCTGATGGTGTGTCGACTTTGGATTCGGGTGCCGAGAAGCTGGATTCTGGTGCTGCGAAGCTTGCCGATGGCGCTTCGAGTTTGAAGGATGGTTCGTCGACGTTGGCTTCGGCTGCGGCGTCTGCTTCTGATGGTGCGGCGAAGTTGAAGGACGGTTCGGCGACCCTGGCTGAGGGTACTGCGAGCTTGAAGAGTGGTTCGGCTTCGGTTGCGAAGGGCGCTAATGATTTGGCCTCTGGCATTCATCAGTTGCGTGCAGGTATGGATCAGGCGGGTATTCGTGAGTTGCCGGCTGAGCTGAACGCGATGTGCATGCGCCTGCATGAGACGGATACGTCTGCCGGTAGCGGCGATTTTGGTCGTGATCTGTCGAATACTGTGGTGTCTGCGAGTGCGCAGAAGGTGCGTGCTCAGGTGACTCCGCTGGTTGAGGCGGGTACATTGACTCAGGAACAGGCTGATCAGCTGGTGGCTGCTGTTGATTCTGAGGAGACGAAGAATGAGGTTGCTGAGCTGAATCAGAAGGCTCTGCAGTCTCATTTGGCGGCTCGTGATGCTGCCGCTGCTGATGCCCTGTCGAAGCTGAGCGCATTGAAGTCGAGCCATTGTATTTCTGATGGTTCGTCGTCGACTGCGGCGAAGATTCAGACTTTGGTGACTGGCGTGGATTCGCTGGATTCTGGTGCTTCGTCGCTGGCGAAGGGCGCTTCGTCGCTGGCTGAGGGTGCCGCTCGTGTGGATGCTGGCGCGTCCTCGTTGGCGTCGGGTTCGGCGAGCCTGGCTGATGGTAATTCTAAGATTGCTTCGGGTGCTTCGAGCCTTGCGAGTGGTTCTGCGACTCTGTCGGGTGGTGCTTCTGAGCTGAAGGAGGGTACCGGTTCTTTGAAGAGCGGTACCGCCGAGCTGAAGGATGGTAGCGGCACTTTGGCGCAGAAGGAGCAGTCTGCGGTTGAGGGCCAGCAGAAGCTGGCTGATGGCGCGGATAAGCTGAAGGATGGTGCGTCGCAGCTTTCTGACGGTACGGCGAAGCTGTCTGATGGTTCTTCGAAGCTGAATGATGGTGCTTCCGAGTTGAAGGATGGTACTTCGTCGCTGGAGAACGGTCTGGCTTCTGGCGCGAAGCAGGTTCCGAGCCTTGCGCCGACTGATCAGGCGAAGATTGCGGATACGATGTCGAACCCTGTGACTTTGTCGCAGGAGTCGCTGGCGTCGGCTCGTAACTATGGTGAGGGCATGGGCCCGTTCTTCATGTGCTTGGCGCTGTGGATTGGCGGCTTGATGCTGGTTCAGACGTTGCGTGTGATGAATAACCGTGCGTTGGCTTCGCATGCTCCGTCGATCCGCGTGATGCTCGGTAGCTGGATGCCGTTCGGCCTGGTGGGTATTGCTCAGGCGACTCTGATGTTCGCCGCGATTAAGTTTGGTTTGGGCTTTGAGATGGCTCATCCGTGGCTGGTGTGGCTGTTCCTCTGCTATGTGGCTTTGGTCTTTACCGGTTTCATTCATGGTTTGACGGTGATTTTGGGTGCGCCGGGCAAGCTTGTTGCTTTGGTCATTCTGATTCTGCAGCTGATTACTGCGGGTGGCACGATGCCGTATGAGACTTTGCCTGAGTCGATTCGTTGGATGCATGATTTCTTCCCGATGGGTTATGCGGTGGCGGGCACGCGTCGTTTGGCGTATGGCATTAATGAGTCGAGTCTGTGGGGCATCATGCTGGTTTTGACTTTGTGGGGTCTGGCTGGTCTGGTGTTGGGCTATATTGGCACGCGTCGTGATCGTACGTGGTCCCTGAAGAAGCTTGCGCCGGAGATTACTGTGTAACGAACCCTGTTTGGTCGCACCGGGGGAAAACTGTCTAATAAAATAGAGATATATCTGCAAAAAGGGAGGGAGGACTGCTGATGTTGCAGCGCCCAGTCGCTGAAGCTTCAAGTCGTCGTCCCGGCCGTACAGGTAGAACTCAGTTGAAGTTGTTCAACGCTGCTATGGAAATCATGACCCAAAAGGGGCTTGAGTACGCCACTGTTGAAGAGGTGGCTGCCCGGGCGGGTGTTTCTAAGGGAACCGTGTATTACAACTTCGGTTCTAAGAAGACCATGGTGGATCAGCTGGTTCAGTACGGCACGCAGTTGCTGCTGAGCGATGCGCGTCGCGCGGCGTCGGTTCATTCTGATCCGCGTGAGGCGTTGCGGAGCGCTGTTCGCGCCGCGTTCCAGTATCTTGAGGACCGTCCGGGTTTTACTCGGATGTGGCTTGCGGAGACGTGGAAGGGCGCGGATGGTTGGACCGAGGCGATGAGTGATAACCGTCTGAATCTTCTGGATTATTTGCAGGAGATGACGGAGGCTGTGGCTCGCCGCTATACGGTTGATACTGCTCAGAATCCTCGTGCGATTGCGATCTCTATGTTCGGAGCGATTTATATGCTTGCTATGGATCGTGAAGTGCATCAGGCGGAGCGCAATGCTGAGGATGCAACGCGTGCTGTCATGCTGGTTGTAGATGGGTATATCCGTCATTAGGCGGACCTGTTGGGTCTGTAGACCTAGCCGGGACTTCGGTGTCGGGTGTCGAAAAGGGCACGGTGAAAAGGGGCCGTGAAGAGGGCGACACCCGGCTGCCGCACGTGGTTTTTCTTGCTCTCTTGTTGGGGGTGTGCTATAGTTTTCCACTGTTGGTGGTGTGTCCGAGCGGCCGAAGGTGCATCACTCGAAATGATGTTTGGTGTAAAAGCCAACGGGGGTTCAAATCCCTCCACCACCGCACCAACGAAAACCCGTCGAGATTCGTCTCGGCGGGTTTTTGCATGCCTGGATTGTTCTGGGGTGGTGCTGGCGGGTGTGTTGGTAGGTGCTTGTGCGGGGGTACTTCGCCTCGTTTTATAGGTTGTGTGCCACTTCCGGGGCTTTGCCGGTGCTTGCTGATTCGGGGGTGGGTAAAATCGTATTATGCGTATTAAGATTCTTGACCACCCGCTGGTCTCTCACAAGATTAGTGTTCTGCGTGATAAGAACACCCCGTCCCCGATTTTCCGTCAGCTGGTTGATGAGCTGGTGACCCTTCTCGCCTATGAGGCGACTCGCGAGATTCGCGTGGAAGAGGTTGAGGTTGTGACTCCGGTGGCGACTACTACCGGTGTTCGTATTGCTGATCCTAAGCCGCTGGTTGTTCCGATTCTGCGTGCTGGTCTGGGCATGCTGGAGGGTATGACTCGTCTGGTTCCGACCGCTGAGGTGGGCTTCCTGGGTATGGCTCGTAATGAGGAGACCCTGGATATTGTGACTTATGCTGAGCGTCTGCCGGAGGATTTGACTGGTCGTCAGGTGTACCTGCTGGATCCGATGCTGGCTACCGGTGGCACTCTGATTGAGGCCATTAAGTTCCTGCGTGAACGTGGTGCTGAGTCTGTGACTTGCGTGTGCCTGATTGCTGCTCCTGAGGGCATTGCTGCTCTGGAGAAGGGCATTGAGGGTATGGAGAATGTTGACCTGTTCCTGGCTGCTCGTGATGAGCGTCTGAACGAGAAGGCGTACATCATTCCGGGTCTGGGCGATGCTGGTGACCGCCTGTACGGTCTGGCTGAGTAGTTTTTCAGCGTTATTCACGTGATGTGAGTGGGGCGCCTCTGCATATGTTTAAGCATGTGCGGGGGCGCTTTGTTGTGTCTGCGGGGGGCTGTGCGCAGGTTATACGTTGTGATGTTGGGTGCTTGTGTGGGTTTATGAAACACCCTTGATAATATGTGATGAGGAACACTATAATGCTTTGAGGGCCTCAAAATATATTGAGCATATTCGCAGCTTCACATGAAAATACAGGGTGAAACCAGTAAATAAAAGAAGCTATGAATATTTATAAGGGAAAAAATACTGAAAGCTTCAGGTAGTCCCCGAAACCCTAAAACATGAGAGAGGGCATTGTACTCCTCTCGCCCATAAAGATGAATCCACTATGCTGAATCCGCTTGATTTATCCGTCAAATAGGAGAAATATTAAGTAAGAGGATTGAGACTCGAACAGGTATTGGGGACTGTTTTAGCTCCGCGTCACTTCCGGCGCACCCCACACTACGTACGACAGGGATCCCGTACACAGACTTTGAGAGAAGGTTGAACCATGTCAGGCGCTGTACCTGGATATGTCCACATCTCCCAGCGCGGCCGCGCCGCTAAGCGCCAGGTCGTGCAGCCCCAGCGTCCCGCTGCGCCGGCCGCAACGTTGCGCCCGATGACTTTCTCAGCCGGTGACTCTGCCCATAAGCAGGCTCAGGAAAATGAGGCACGCGGCTTTGTGCTCTATGTGGGTTTGAACGAGGAACTTGCTGCAGCGAATGGTACCTCCCTGGTGCGTATCGTTCAGGATCTGCGCACTTACGCACACCACCTGGCTCCCGAGTCGGAGTCGTACGCCGCTGTGGCGTTGGCTCCGGTGAACGCTGAGGGTAGCGACCTTGAGGTGGTACGTAATGCGCTCGGCGACCCGACCGCAATGTACATGCACCCGGAGGCGAATGTCGCCCGCGAAGCAGAGACCACGAATAGCCATTCTTCGGGTGTGCTGATTGATTTGGCACGCCGCGAGGTATTCCTGGATGGTGAGCCGCTCATGCTGACCTTCAAGGAATTCGAGCTGCTGGCACACCTGGTGGAGAACTCTTCCCGCACCGTGGGGCGTGAGGAACTGCTGAAGGCGCTGTGGAGCTCCGGTGACGAGCATCCGCATGAGCGTACGATTGACGTGCATATTCGTCGTCTGCGTTCGAAGCTGGGCCGCCTGTCGGGTACCGTGCGTACGGTGCGCGGTCAGGGTTACCGCTTCTTTGAGCACCCCGAGGTTGTCGTCTGGGCTGCTCCGGAGTACTCGATTTAGTTTTTAGAGTGCACCCCGGTGTGCTGGCGTGATGCCGGTACGCCGGGGTTTACTTGTGCCCCGCCTGTGGGTGTTAGTGCGCGTGCTGTGCGGCGTGCGGGACGTCCCGGCGCCCTCTAGCTAGAATGGGTGTATGGCTGAAAATTCTTCCAACACTGCATCTGGCTCGCACCGCAGCGGGGCCAAGCGTCTGATTATTATGCGCCATGCGGAGGCTGATTGGGGTCTGAATGATTTTGATCGTCCGCTGACGAAGCGTGGTCATGAGCAGGCTGCCGCCGCAGGTGCCTGGTTGGCTTCTCGCGGTTATATTCCGGAGCAGATTATGTCGTCATCGGCATTGCGTACTCGCCAGACGACGACTTGGGTTTCGGATGGTTTGGGGGCGAAGGCGCCTACCGCTCATCTGGATGAGGGTCTATATGAGGTGTCTGCGTCCCGCATTATTGCGCGCATTAACAGCGTTTCGGAGAATGTTCATTCTCTGATGGTGGTGTCGCATCTGCCCGGTGTGCAGGATGCGGCGCAGCGTTTGATGGGCCCGGATTCTGACCCGAACGCGTCCATGGATGTGTACTACGGTTTCCCGCCTTCTTCCATTGCGGTGTTTGAGGTGCCGGGGGAGTGGGCTCTGCTTGATGGCGCGGATGCGCGCCTCGTGGACTTCAAGAGCTTCTAGACTTCGCACCCGAATGAAAAGGGTAAAGTAAAAGCCCCGTACCAGCTGGTACGGGGCTTTTTGTGGCGGAGACGGGGGGATTTGAACCCCCGGTCGAGTTTAACCCCGACCCTTCATTAGCAGTGAAGTCCATTCGGCCGCTCTGGCACGTCTCCACGGTGCGCTCGCGAGCGCATCCCTATAAGAATATAGGCTGTTTTGCGCTTGGTCAATTCGACCTGTGAGGCGTGAGAGATATATGGGTGGGATGGTGTTGCGGTGGGAGTTGTGAATATGCTGCTTGGTATTCTGCTCAGCCTTTTGAGATGCTGCTGTTGTTTATGGTCCTGGCGTATGTTTAGATGGATATCTTTCATAGCTACTGGTCGGAGAAGACTCGCGAGCGCTCCGTGTGCCCGCAGATTTTTGTATATCCTTTAGAGCACCCAGCTAATGCATTGCGGTGCATTGTGGGGGCTTGGGCAGCGGATGTAGTTGTACCCGTTCCATTCATGGGTTAGGGTGAATTAGGTTTAACGCACACCAGCCGTACGAAAGTGAGATGCCATGTCTCAGAATCCTCGGGGTTCAGACCCCTACGACTACAACCCGGACTACAACCGTCTGAACGAGCAGTACAACCAGAACGGTCAGTGCGGGCAGAATACGAAGTATGGTCAGTATGGTCAGGGCTCTTACGGCCAGTACGGTCAGCCAATGATGGTTCCTGTGGGCTTTTTGCAGAAGACCCCTGAACAGATTGCTGGTGAGAAGGCTGCTCAGACTTCTACGGTGCTCGGTATTATCGGCTTGATTTGTGTTCTGACGCTTGGCTGGTTCTTGATTGGTATTCCCTTTCTGATTCTGGGTGTTATCGGTGTCTCCAAGGCGAATGAGGCGGAGCGTTTCGGTGTGGCGGCTTCGACTGGTCGCATCCTGAATTGGATTACCGTAGTTATTGGTGGCATTTTCCTGGTGCTTTACGGCGGTAGTATTCTGATGCTGATTCTGTTGGCTTCCTCAGAATCCGCGGCCAATTCCAGACTGGTGGATGTTGCGCAGATACTGGCATTCTTCTAAAAGCTTCTGCCCTCGCTGGAGGGTACGCGAGAGCCCCGTTCCTCAATACGAGGAACGGGGCTCTTTGTGCTCCACGCGTGGAGCACAAGCTAAAACGCGGATGGTAAGGGATTTGAACCCTTGAGACGGGGTCACCGCCTACTGGTTTTCAAGACCAGCTCCTTCGGCCGCTCGGACAACCATCCATACGCACCAGAGACCGGCATTTTATGGCAATACCGTGCCGCAGGGCACTACGAGATTATCTCATGCGATAAGCTTTCTGTAAATCGCGCACCAACGATGGTGCTTCCGGCAATGAGGAGGACTCATGAGAGCAATTATTGAGAACAGTCACGGTGGACCTGATGCTCTGACAATCAGCGAAGTACCCGCCCCCGTACCCCGCTCCCACGAAGTTCTCATCCGCGTTCACGCCGCCGGAATCAACCGCGCCGACGCCCTGCAGCGCCGCGGATTCTACCCGCCGCCCGCCGGCGCGAGCGCCATCTACGGCCTCGAAGTAGCCGGCGTCATTGAAGCGGTCGGTGAAGGCGCCTCCGTGGAGAACTGCGGCACCCCCGTCATGGCGCTCCTCGCTGGAGGCGGCTACGCCGACTACGTGACCGTACCGGTCGACCACGTGCTGCCCGTACCCGAACAGCTGAGTTTTGCCGAAGCCGCCGGTATTCCCGAAGTCGCGGCAACCGTCTACTCGAACCTGGTTCTCACCTGTGGTATGAGCATGAACCCCGCCGAAAACCTCAAGGAAGACGGTGAACCCGCGGTGGTGCTCGTGCACGGTGGTACCGGCGGTATCGGTGTGCACGCTATTCAGCTGGCGCTCGCCGTAGGTACCCGCGTGTTTGCAACCGTGGGAACCGAGGAAAAAGCAGAATATGTGCGCTTACTAGGTGCGGAACCCATTATTTATACAGAACATTCGTTCCGTGAAGTTCTGCTGGCTGAAACTGGCGGACGCGGCGCTGACTACATCCTCGACGTCGTGGGCGGAAAGTACCTGGACGACAATCTGCACACCCTCGCCGACGGCGGGCACCTGTGCATTATCGGTCTGATGGGCGGCGCCAAAGCAGAAGTGAACCTGGGGTATATGCTCTCCCGCCGCCTGTCGGTGCACGCTACGAGCCTGCGTACCCGTTCGGATCATCAGAAGGCTGAGATTCTGCGAGGTGTACGCGAACACGTGCTGCCGCTGATTGAATCCGGCAGGATTGGCGTGGGTCTGGACCGTATCTTCGACATGGAGGAGGCGGCTGCCGCCCACGAATACTTCGACTCCGGTCAGCATCGCGGCAAGATTGTGCTGCGCATGGTCTAGAAATCGCTGCGCCCCTGCGGTGCTATTTTAGGCCGGTGCCATTTTAGACTGGCGCTGCGGGGAGCGTCGCGTGAGCGGCGTGAAGAAAATCTGGGTTTGAAATAAACAGTTGACTGCTGACATCTCGTCACCAAAAGAGATTTAGGGTAACCTAAGTATAGGGAGGTTTGCGGGTCGCCGCAGAGCCCATCGCCGGCAGCCTCCACCGACCAACCAACACGGCACACACACCACGCAGAGGAGGGCACATGGGACTTAAAAGCTACCTGCAATCGCGCCGCGACGACGCCGAGCTCGGCAAAGGCATCTGGCGCCGATCCCACGACCGGTTCATTCGCGGTATCGACCGCTTCCACCAGGTCCTCGAACGCCTAGCGGCAACCGACTCATCCGACTCCATGATCGAGCTCATCGTGCCGGATGCAAACGCGCTCGCCGACCTCATCCCGCGCGTGCGTGCAGTCGCCATGGAAGCGCACCGCCTCGCCCCCAGCGACGGCGATATTCCCGCCTCCCCGTTCGGCACCTACTCCGACCTGAACCGCGCCCTCTCCAAGGCAGGTAACGCCGTGGCACTCTGCGCCGAAGCGCTCGCCATGGCACGCTGCTTCGGCAATTGTGCCACCGGATGCGACCGCCAGGTGAGCGTGCACCGCCGCGTGGAAACCGTCATCCAGCACATTGAAGACGCTGAGCGTCTGATTCAGCGCGCCCAGAAGGAAGCCGCCGGCAAGCTGACCTTCGACGATGGAATCCCCGTGGGCCGCACCCAGCTGATTGAGGCATAACACAGGGCCTAAATTGCGGTCAACAGGCGGGTTAGTTTGATGTGCACCTCAACAGGCGATACGCTTAAAGAAGAGGTGTAGGACACTTCTTATGCGGTTCCGTCACAATGGAGGTGACGACACAATGCGATGGTACGCGCGGAAGAACCGCAGGCTTTTTCCTGCCCCTCTACGGCACAACCCAATGCATATACAATTCACGGAAGAAGTCACACACCATGTTTGAATTCCACCGCAATGAGCGTGCGCGTCAGCTGCGCCCCAGCCTCTCACGCTCCTGGCTCCTCGTGCGCGCCAACTCCTCCGAAGAAGTCTTTGAAGAGGCCTTCGAATCCGAGGCTGACTCCATCATCATTGACCTTGAAGACGGCTGCCCCGCCGAAGAGAAGGACGCCGCTCGCGAACAGGTCGTCCGTATGCTCAACTCCGGCGTCGTCGCATGGGTGCGAATCAACGCCATCACCACCGAACACTGGTGGAAGGACGTCAAGGCCCTCAAGAACGTGAAGGGCCTGCGAGGCGTCATGCTTGCCACCGCAGAGCACGCCACCGACATTGACCGCACCGCAGCCGAGCTGCCCCCCGGAACCCCCATCATCGCGCTGATCGAGTCCGCACTGGGCGTGCACCACTCCATCGAAATTGCGCGCGCAATCGGCACCTTCCGTCTCGCATTCGGTGCGGGCGACTACCGCCGCGACACCGGCTCCTCCGCAACCCCCATGGCGCTCGCCTACGTGCGTTCGCAGCTGGTCATCGCCTCCACTCTGGGTGGTCTGCCCGGCCCCATCGACGGCCCGACCCTCGTCGCATACGGCGCTGACCTCTCCAAGGCATGCGGCTACGCGAACGACCACGGCATGACCGGTAAGATTACCCTCGACATCCGCCAGACCGAGACCATCAACGCCGCATTCTCTCCCAGCGAGATCGAAATCGAAGAAGCACACCAGATGCTCGACGTGCCCCTCGACGGCCCCCGCGACGGCTCCTACCTGCCGCGTTACCTGCGTGCAAAGAAGGTCAAGGAACTCGCCAAGGTTTACGGCCTGTGGGGCAAGACCGACAGCGACTTCCAGCGTGCATCCAAGTAAGGTGCTCGCCTAAGGTACACGCGTAAAAAGCCGCGCATCCGACCCCTGAACGGGGAACCGGATGCGCGGCTTTTGTCTGCCTGAAACCTCACGAGGCTACAGCCTGGCGGGCTGCCGGTCAGCAACCTAGTTGCGGGGCGACTTTCCGCCCGTCAGCGCATGAGCGCACACGTACGAAGTCGCCAAAGAAATCACAATCGGCACCAGGAACGAGGTGTCATCCTCATACACGGAACGGTAGAAGAACCACACCGCCAGGGAAACCACCAGCGCCAGCACGTACACCAGCGCAAAACGCATCGTGGGGCTCATCGGGCGTGCAGAGCCCGCAGAGGCGCGGCCTGCCTGCGAACGGCCCCTCTGGCGCTTAGCGGATGCGGATCGAGAAGACATGAGAATCTCCTAAAGTTCGACGGTGACATCTTCGAGAAAACGACATCTCTCAGATGCTAAAAACCGCCGCAACACACCGGAAACCGGCACGCGTTACGGCGGATGTGGAGCCCCCAGTGGGATTCGAACCCACGACCTTTTCTTTACGAGGGAAATGCTCTACCCCTGAGCTATAGAGGCGCATATGCTGCCGTTCTCAACTGCCCGAAAGCAACCGGCGAACAGTGCATACCCCGCAATAGTACCAAAAAGGCGGGGGAGAGGCTAATTACTTTCAACACCGGGCCCGCAGCTGAGAGTAGGCGACAGGGCGGCTATGGTGTGCACTGCATTTACCCCGCAAACCCGCCCGAAGATAGGGAAAGTTCAGGGCAGGGGCATACAATAAAGCCTGTACCCACGGCGGCTGACAGCACCTCAGAGTGCACATCAACCACAGATTAATCAACCACAGATGTAGCAAACAGGCCAGCCCGCCACCCGTAGAGAGAGGAACCCCCATGACTTCACCCCTCAACCGTCGCACCCTGCTGCTGGGCGTAGTGCCCGCCGCCGCCCTGGGGCTGAGCGCATGCGGTTCCAGCTCCTCCCAGTCCTCCGCATCGGCATCGGCGAGCGCTTCGGCGAGCGCCACCGCAAGCACCGCCGCTACCTCGGCAAGTGCATCCGCTAGCGCTTCGGCATCCGCTGACCCTTCGGGTACTGCTTCGGCAACCGCCGATGACGGCTACGTCGGTTACCGCCTCAACCGCGAAGTACCCGGTGCAGGCACCGCAACCCTGTACACCGACTACCAGTGCCCCTACTGCGCTAAGGCAGAACCTAAGTTTGAAGAAGCCGCCAAGAAGCTTGACGGCATCATGAACGTGACCGTGCGTCACATGCCGCTGAACATGCACGCCAACGCCGTACCCGCCGCGCTCGCCGTAGAAGCCGCAGCAGCTCAGGGTAAGCACGTTGAAATGGCGAACAAGCTCTTCGCCACCCAGAACGACTGGAAGAACATCAAAGAACGCGATAAGCTGCGCACCCTCTTCAACGACTACGCCAAGGAACTGGGCCTGAACGTCGAAGAATTCGACAAGGTCCTACTCGCCTCCGACACCGTCAAGCCCATCCAGCGCGACTACGAGCACGCCGTGAAGATTGGCGTGAAGGGCACCCCCACCTTCGCCGTGAACGACAAGGTCATTGAGGGTCTGGATTCTTCCTCCTCGGTGGATGACCTGGTCAGCACCTTCAAGCGTGAAGCTGGCGTGAAGTAGTGGCACACATTCAGCTCTCCGGCGGGCAGCGCGCCGAAATTCACCCCGACGGGTTCAGCGACCACGGCCACGTCCTCGAAATCGGTGGCGCCGAGCAGTCCCACGTGGACGTACAGAACCCCGACTACGTGTTCTACGAGTACCTGCGCCGCATCGCAAACGCGGTGGATGCGCTCGCACCCGCCGGCGAACCCATCACCGCCGCGCACCTGGGCGCCGGTGCGCTCACCCTCGTGCGTTACATTCAGGCGACCCGCCCCGGCTCCCGCCAGGTTGCCGTGGATATTGAGCCCGAGCTCATGGGCTTCGTGACGGACCGCCTGCCGCTACCCGCAGGCACCGACTGCCAGCTTGTGGTGGGGGATGCCCGCGAGCAGCTGGCGAACCTGCCCGAACTGCTGGGCGTGCCCGGCTTCGATGCGATTATCCTCGACATCTTCACCGGCATGGACGCACCCGCCCACCTGGCGAACCGCGACTTCTACCGCGAACTCAAGGACGCCCTGAGCGAGCGCGGCATGGTCGCCATCAACGTGGGCGACGACGCGGGTCTGCCCTTCTTCCAGCTGCAGGCAACCGCCATGCTGGAAGTCTTTGACCACGTGTGGTGCCTGTGCGAGAGCTCCATGCTCAGCGGGCAGAACGAAGGCAACCTCGTGCTGGTTGGCACCGCCCGCGAGCTGGACGAGGACACCCAGGACCGGCTGTACGCGATGGGTCCGCATCCGGCGGAGGTGCTCACCACCGATGAGCTGCGCGACCTGCTGAACGAGCTGGCCGAGAGCTAAACCTGACATACAAAACCGTTGAGGCGGGTACCAACCAGGTACCCGCCTCAACGGTTTTCTATAAGGCTTTCTGTACGCCGCACGCGGGCAGAATTTTAGTTTTTACTCGGGTAGCGGCATGGGAACGGGGTCCTCACCGTCATCCTTCTGTTTGGGGGAATCGCCCTTCGTGGTGGTCAGCGTAATACCCACACTCGCCGTCATCAGCAGACAGATTGCCACCCAACGAATCGGGCCGGTCTCCTGATCCAGCAACGCCCAACCGGCAATCGCCGCAATCGCCGGTTCCATGCTCATCAGCACACTAAACACCTGCTGCGGCAGGTTACGCAGAGCCATCAGCTCCGCGCTATAGGGAATCACCGAAGCGAACATCGCGGTACCAAAAATCATGAGGAGCAGCATCGGATCCTGCGCCGCATTCCACATCGGCTGAGGAGCCGGAACAACCGCTGCCACCGGGGCAATGAATGCGGCACCAACAAGCATCGCAACCGCCAGACCGCTCGCACCCGGAACCAGGGCACCCACCTTCGCGCTCGAGCGAATATACAGCGCCCAGAACACGCCAGCAATCAGCGCGAACGTCAGACCCAGGTAGTCGGTATCCTTACCGACCGCCGCCTCATAGCCGAGCACCAGCATGCCCGCCAGAGCGCAGAGCACCCATACCGCGTCGCGGAGCCTGCGCGTCAGCATGGACGCCAACGCCAGCGGGCCCAAGAACTCCACCGCAACCGCCAAACCAATCGGGATGCGGTCAATCGCGCAATAGAAGAAGCCGTTCATCAGACCGAAAGTCATACCGAAAATGATGACGGCATGCCACTGCTCCTTCGACCACGACAGCGCACCCGGCGGCATTTCGCCGCCGCGGCGGGTATGCCAACGCGCCGCCAACCACACGGCGCTACCCACCACAATGGAAGCAATCGCCAGGCGGCTGACACTAATAGCCAGAGCGCCAAACAGCGGGAAAAGAGTAATCGCGAACGCGGCACCGAACTGCAGCGATGAGCAGGACATCAGCACAAACATAATGCCCAGTGCGGGGCGTTGAGATGAAGTATGCGGCATGATTCTCCTTCCTGCGCCTCACAAGGCGGTACTTCTCCACGTGTGCATGCTGTGCCGCTACGGGGCAGAACGAACGCTCCAATAGCGCCGTTTAAAGAGCGCGCCCCCCGGGCAACACGAGATACTATCCTACTCGTTACCCGGGGGGGGCTAGAAGCCGTTGACACGGCTACAGTTCAGTAGATTAGAGGCCCTTCGCCTCACGGTCAGCCTTAATCTGTTCAGCCGACGGAATCGTAATAGAGTTAGTCGCCATCTGCGCAATATCCACCGCGTGCGCATCCACCGCACCCGGCAGGTAATGGTCCGCATCCTCCAGCGTGCCGTCCTCCTGCGCCTTCTTCTGCGCACGAGCGTGAGAAATCGAAATACCGATACTCGCCGCCACCAGCAGAGCAATAGCAACCCAACGAACCAGGCCGGTAGCTTCACCAAGCATCACAATACCCACAGCCGCCGCAATCGCAGGCTCCAGGGACAGCACCACGCTATAAATGTGCGCGGGCAGCAGACGCAGCGAAGAAACCTCACCCAGCGCCGGCAGGGCAGAAGCCAGCAGACCCATCAGGCAGCCAATAGCCAGCAGGTGCACATCCTGGGTGACCTTCAACAGGTTATTGCCGCTTATCAGGAACGGGAACGGCAGAACCAGCAGGGTAGAGACAACGTTACCCACGACCATGCCGCCCATACCCGGAATCAGAGCGCCAACCTTCTCAGTCGCCAGAATATAGGCGGCACGAGAAATAGCGGTCAGGATTGCGAAAACCACACCCATCAACGCGAAATCTTCAGGCTTCGCCTGGGACTCAGCAGTCAGAATCGCCATGCCCGTAAATGACAGAGCAATCCACACCAGGTCCAGCTTACGGCGCGACATAACCGTCGCCAGCACCAGCGGACCCATAAACTCAATAGCCACCGCAATTGCTAGCGGAACCTGCTCAATAGCCACATAGAAGAAGGCATTCGCACCGGTCAGGGCGACACCGAGGACAATGACCGCCATCCACTGCTGACGGGTCCACGAACGAATCTGCGGGCGGAAGAACACCCACAGCAGGATAGAAGATGTCAGCAGGCGCAGAGCGACCACGCCCCAGGGGCCCAAATCGCCCATGAGCTGCTTGGCAAGAGCCGCACCGAACTGCGCCGAAATAATCGCGCCGGTCGCGTACGCAACACCCAGCCCCTGAGTCGCCAGGGGAGAACGCGCAGCATTGGGCGTATGGGTGGAAGAAGTCATAGTATTCCTTAGGATTCAGAAGAGGTATTAGCCGCTATCTGTCATCAGGCGCAACCCGAATCTCCGTGAAGCAGGTCACGCACTATGCAAACAATGAATAGTGTGTAATCTACGACAATTTTACGCGCTTTAAAATTGGGCGCAAATAAAGACCAAAACACCCTAACAAGCGATCAAAAACCTCCACGCCCTCGGTGAAATTTCACCCCCCAAACCCCACCACAGGCCCCATATTCAGGAAAAATTCACCAAGCCGTGATTTACTGAGAGCATGCTTGACCCGAAGAAGTCTCTATTCGATGAAGACGGCAACCCCCGTCCCGCACTGACCACCACCCTCGACAACGTACTGCGCATGCAACGACCGCTCGCGCTGTCCATCGTCAAAAAACTGCGTGAAGCACACCCCGACGAAACCCCCGAACAAATCCACAAGCGCCTCGACCGCACCTACCTGCGTGACATCACCGCCATCGGCGGCGTCACCGGCGCATCCGCATTCGTGCCCGGCGTCGGCACCGTCACCGCCATGAGCCTGTCCGCGCTCGCAGTCGGCGGCTACCTCGAACGCACCGCACTCTACGCCCAGGCAGTCGCAGAACTGCACGGCGTGCACGTACACGACCCCGAAACCGCCCGCTCCATGGTCATGGCAATCATGCTCGGCGAAGAAGGCTCCCAGCTCATGAACACCGTGCTGCTGCAGACCGGCAAGGCAGGCGGTGTCTCCAACAAGTGGGGCATGCTGCTCGGCAACTCCTCCAGCGGCAAGATGTTCAGCGTCGAACGTACCATCCGAAACATGTTCATCCGCCGCTTCCTCACCCGCCAGACCGGTGCACTGCTCGGCCGTGCCCTGCCCTTCGGCGTGGGCGCAGTCGTTGGCGGTGGCGCGAACCTGACCCTCGGCAAGGACGTCGTGCGCAACACCCGCCGAGCCTTCGGCGACGCGCCCGCCTACTTCCCCGCAGAGCTCATGATTACCCCGCGTGCACCGCGCGTACAGGGCGGCGAAGGTTCGGACGGCTCCTCCGGCGTGGCTGGCTCCCTGCTCAAGGGCGTCAAGGACGCAGGTAAGGCTGTAGGCAAGGTCTTCACCCGCGACAAGGGCAACGACACCGAAACCGGTCACCACCGCATGCTCGGCCGCTAAAATCCTCGCCGGTCATAAAACCGGAACATAGCGAAGACCCAACACGCTAAAGACCCCGAATCCCTGAATGCAGGGACCCGGGGTCTTTTGTTTATATCTTTGCTACGGACTAAGCGTTCTTCGCATGGTCCAGCAGCTGAGCCGCAATACCGTTATAGGTGTGCGGAGTCAGAGCCGACAGGCGTGCCTCAGCCTCGGGGGAGAGACCCAGAGTAGCCACGAACTCCTTCAGACGAGCTGCATCCACGCGGTGCCCGCGAGTCAGCTCCTTTAGACGCTCGTACGGGTTCTCCATGCCGGGAACACCCGCGATAGCCTCAGCGCGCATCACCATCTGAATTGCCTCAGCCAGAACCTCCCAGTTCGCATCCAGATCAGCCGAAATAACGTCGGTCGCAATATCCAGACGCTGCAGACCCTTCACCACATTGGAGATAGCCAGCACCGAGTGACCAAACGCCACACCGATATTGCGCTGCGCCGACGAGTCAGTCAGGTCACGCTGCCAACGAGAAGTTACCAGGGTCGAAGCCAGCGAATCCAGCAGAGCGTTGGACAGCTCCAGGTTAGCCTCCGCATTCTCAAAGCGAATCGGGTTCACCTTGTGCGGCATAGTCGACGAACCGGTCGCACCAGCCACCGGAATCTGACGGAAGAAACCAATCGAAATGTAGCTCCACACATCGGTGCAGAGGTTGTGCAGCACGCGGTTGAAATGAGCGATATCCGAGTACAGCTCAGCCTGCCAGTCGTGCGACTCAATCTGAGTGGTCAGCGGGTTCCAAGTCAGACCCAGGTGCTCCACAAAACCACGAGAAATCTTCTGCCAATCAGCGCTCGGCACCGAGGCGTAATGCGCGGCGTAAGTACCGGTCGCGCCATTAATCTTGCCGAGGAACTCGGTCGCCTTCACGTGCTTGACCTGGCGCTTCAGGCGGTAGGCGAGCACGCCCATCTCCTTGCCCAGGGTGGAGGGGGTCGCCGGCTGGCCGTGAGTGCGGCACAGCATCGGCACGTCGCGGCCGTCCTCAGCCAGCTTCAGCAGAACATCAATCAGCTCCTCCGCGGCGGGGATCCACACGTTCTCAACGGCGTCCTTGATGCCCAGCGCGTAGGAGAGGTTGTTAATGTCCTCAGAAGTGCAGCCGAAGTGAACCAGCGGCACCAGGTGACCCAGGCCCAGGCCCTCCAGGCGGCGGCCAATGTAGTACTCGACCGCCTTCACATCGTGAACGGTGACAGCCTCAATCTCAGCCAGCTCCGCCACAGAATCAGCGTTGAAATCGGTCACGATGGCGCGCAGGCCCTTCTTCTGTTCCTCGCTCAGCGGGGACAGACCCGGCAGCACCTCGTGCTCGCACAGGTAAATGAACCACTCAACCTCAACGTGGATGCGGTCGCGGTTCAGAGCCGCCTCAGAAAGGTAGTTGGTCAGGGGTGCGGTCACGGATGCGTAGCGTCCGTCGAGGGGGCCCAGCGCAAGTTCGCCGGTGCCCAGGTCAATACGGCCAGAAGGCAAGAAGGTGTTATTGGTGTGAGACATAGCTCTATTTTTGCATGAATTCGCTGAAAAAAAGAGGCGGGAAGAGCATATGGACGTGACGGGCGGCTTGGTTAGTTGCAGAAATATGACAAAACGAGGTGCTGCGGAAGGGATATTTTTCGGGTCTTGAGGGGTCAAAACGTGCGAATTTTTCGAAACAAGCCTGAGTTATCCACAGGTTGGCGTACTCGGCCTGCACGGTCACCGCGGCAGATTTAGCCTAAAACAAACCCGAACACAGGACAGAAACAGGCACACAAACAACCAGTCCAACCACCGAAAGGACGCCCCATGAACACAATCGTCGACACCGCACCACCTCCCGCACCCCAGCTGCCCCGCATCGAACCAACCGATATCCTCCGCGCAGCAGGACACATGGGCATCGGCACCGCTGCCGGCCACGCCCTCGCCGAACAGCTCATGGCGGCAGCCGCCCTCGCCCGCGCCAAAGGCGCAGAACTCGCCCACAGGATGCGCACCGAAGCCCAAGAAATCCGCACCGCACACCAATGCGCCAACGAACTCAACGGCGACCGCTGGGCATCCGAAGCCGGACGCGCCTACCGGCGACAACTCGAAGAACACCGCGAAAAAATCCGCAACCAAGCCGAACAAGCCGAAGGCACCGCCGCCATGATCGCCGCCGCCGGTGAAGAACTCGCCAACGACCTCACCGGCAAAGCGCAGGCTATCAAAGCTGCCGCCTCCGCCATAGATAACCTACTCGGCAAACTCGCCGACGGTTCCGCCGACGCCCTCGAAAAACTTAACCCCGGCGAAATCATCGCCCGCTCAGGCGTGCAAAAAGCCCAGTCAACGCTCGATTCACTCATGCACGTGAACCTGCCCGACGGGCTGAGCTCGCTCATCCGAACCCACTAACCTCACCCCAGGAGACACCATGATTACCGGACCCACCGTTGCACCCATCGGTGACCTCAGCAACTCCGCAGGGCCCACCGCAGGCACCATCAGCGTTGAGCTTGAAGAAATGCCCGCCATCGCCGACGGGCTCGACACCGTCAGCCGCACCTGCGCCGACGGCACCATGCCCATTCTTGGCATCGCCGCTGAGACTCGTCTCTTCCTCGGCATCAACGGACGCGCCCAGCAGGCTGCCGCCCTCTGCACCAGCCTCGCCGCAGACCTCGGCGGAAGCGCACTAAAGTTCGGCGCCACCGCAGCCGCCGTCCGCGCCGCCCACAGCTCCTACCTGCAGGTTGAAAACACCATCGCAGGCTGGTTCGACTCCATGGGCATCGCAAGG
The DNA here is from genome assembly GCF_001813685.1 of Rothia sp. HMSC061E04. Taxonomy (NCBI): domain Bacteria; kingdom Bacillati; phylum Actinomycetota; class Actinomycetes; order Micrococcales; family Micrococcaceae; genus Rothia; species Rothia sp. HMSC061E04. Next base: position 42,370 of record NZ_KV813701.1, read on the forward strand.
GACGGCAAGCTACCCGACGGACGCAGCACCCGAGATCACTTCCGCGGCCTCATCGCTGGAGAACCCGGCGAAGCTAACTACCTCTTGAAGCTCACCATTCCCGAACTCGGATACTTCTCAGCCTATTGGGTATTGCCTCATTCACCTGTAGTGGCAGCCATTATCTTCGGCTTCACTGCCTACATGGATGCCAAATGGAATCCCGAAATTGCTCGTCAGCGTATTGCGGGGCGACTCTCCGCTGTAACAAAAATACCCCAGGGAATCATTGAAAAAGTCTTGGCCGTAGGCGGAGTTGGAATCGTCGGTCCCCTCCGTGATCCGGATTCTGAGAAGAAAGCGCATAACATGCGCACTGCCTCAGCCGACGATTACGGGGTCAGTGCACATGCTGGCGAGAAGGATCGTCTCACGGTGGACGCTAGCGCTGAACGTCTGCAGGCTGCTGCCAAGGCACAAGATCAGGAGTTTGAACGCTCCCAACAGGACCCGACTAAGGGCGAACGCGGTGCCGTGCTCGTCACCGTCATGTACGAAGCAGGACACGAAGGTGACCCCGCCCATGCTCTGTACGTCGTGAGTATTCCGGGTACTAACTTTGCATCCCTTGGTGGATCGCCTATGGATGTTCCTGGGACTCTTCGCGAAGCACTGGGTAACGATACTCTGGAGAACCCCGCCTATCAGATGGTTCTGCAGGCCCTCCGCGATGCCGGAGCGCCTCAGGGTGCCCGCGTGTACATGGAGGGTTTCAGCCAGGGTGCCATGATTGCCTACAACATGGCTAATAGTCTCGAGGTTGCCAAGGAAATCAATATTGTGGGTGTCTACGCTCAAGCCTCCCCGCTACGAGGTCTACCGGCTAAACGCCGCGACTTTGGAGTGGATTACGTGGAGGGAGATGGAGACCCGGTTCCTGACTCTGCGTTGAGGCCTGAGGGAGGGTGGCGTCCCGATGAACGTGATACCGCAATTACAATCTCAAATTTTAGACATAATAGCGGGGAATACCGAGAAACTCTGCAACGTGAAGGATACGGAAACCAGACTCTGGGTGCCCTCAGAGCGGCTATGGGCAACAAAGGTTACGTGCAAGGGGAACAAAAGGTTACCTCGGGCTCTGCTATGCCAGATGGTTACACGTTTGAAGAACGTCTGAACGAGTATGGACTGCGTGGGGCTAGGTACACTCAACAGGCTCTTGAAGCTGGGGTGCAGCTTGATTCTCGAGTTTTATATGAGGGTATAGACCAACTAACAGATGGAGAACTGCACCGAGTAGATAGTGTAGTGCGTGGCAACGTCGAAAATACGCGGCAGAAAATCGAAGATACCGTTGCAGATGCCCAGGTGGGCATGGAGATTGCCAAGCAGAAGGCAGAGGGTCTTCAACGAGAAGCTGGAGAAACCGTACAGGCGGCTGCTGGGCAAATCGCCGCCGTCATCGAGGGCGTCCAAAAGACCATCCCTCACCCCGAGCCTGCACCCATCAAGATGCCCACTCGAATCGAGGCAGAGAGGCAGTTACCCCCTGCAGGTCTAATCCCGCCGGATATTCTGCCCAAACCTTCAGAGCTGCATACGCACATCGAAAAGGCTGTTACTCAGCCAATCATTGATCATCTGCAGCTCCCTACAGCTGGTTCTGTGCTCAAGAATCCTCCAATCTTCGGAGCCGGACAAGGTGGAGACTACGGTGGCGTTGAGTCGCTCATTCCCATCCTGCCAGGCCAGAAGCCTGCACCCATGCTCCCGCCCAAGAGCATTGACCCCGGGTTCCTCGCACCAACTCCACCCGAGAATATCGACCCCGGGTTCCGCGCCCCGGGCCCTCCCGAGGACCTGACTCCCATCGAGGAGAGTGAACCCCTGATGGTCTAAACACCGAGTCTAAAAGTACCAATCTCAAGGACTCGGTGGAGGGTGGAGGGGACGAGTAGAGTAGAGAAGAGAAAAGGAGGGGCGCCACCGGGAACAACCCCGGCGGCGCCCCTCCATCTTTGCGTACAGCTTTTACACACAGCCTTTTGCGTACAGCGCTCGCGGCCAGTATCTGCTGCCTGCACAGCTACAGCTTGCTCGCGACCTGCTCTCCAGGTGAGAAGCGTTAGCCTCCGAGCCGCCCGCAGGCACATACTGGAACCATGAGCCAGTCAGCTGAACACGCCAACATCCCGGTCCGCCCCGTCTTCAACACCCTGCCCAGCTACGCGGCAGGCAAGCCGCCCGTACCCGTTGAAGGCCTCACCCAGTACAAGCTCTCCTCGAACGAGAACCCGCTGGGCCCCGTACCCGAGGTCGCGTGCGTCCTCGCAGAATTTGCGACCGCGCACCGCTACCCCGACCCGCTCTCCACCGCCCTGCGCCACAAGCTCTCCGCACGGCTCGGCGTGGACGCTGACGACATCGTCACCGGTGCCGGAAGCCTCGGCGCGCTCAACCAAATCCTCAAAACCTTCGCCGGTGTAAACGCCGACGGCGTGCAGGACGAAGTCATCTACGCCTGGCGTTCCTTCGAGGCATACCCGATCCTCATCGGCATTATGGGCGCTCGCAGCGTGCAGGTGCCGAACCTGCCCGACGGCTCGCACGACCTGGACGCCATGGCGGCAGCCATCACCGGACGCACCCGCCTGATCCTGGTCTGCACCCCCAACAACCCGACCGGCCCCGCCGTCACCGAAAGTCAGACCCGTGCGTTCCTGGCGAAGGTGCCCGCCCACATCCCCGTGGTTATTGATGAGGCGTACTTCGAGTTCTGCGCCGCCTCCACCGTGCCGGAAGGTGAAGAAGCCCCGCTGAATGGCATGGACATCTACCGCGACTACGAGAACGTCATCATTCTGCGCACCTTCTCCAAGGCGCAGGGCCTGGCGGGTCTGCGCGTGGGCTACTCAATTTCGCACCAGCAGATTACGCAGCACCTGCGCGTGGCGGCAACCCCGTTCGCCGTGACGGCGCTGGCTGAGGCGGCGGCTATCGCCTCCATCGAGCATGAGGATACGGTCATGGAGCGTGTGAGTCACCAGGTCGCTGAGCGTGAGCGCGTGACCGCTCGACTGCGGGAGCTGGGCTACGATTTCCCGAGCACTTACGCGAACTTTGTGTGGTTGCCCCTGGGGGAGCGCACGGGTGATTTTGTGCAGCTGATGTCTGAGCATGCGCTGTCGGTTCGTGCGTTCGGCACCGAGGGTGTTCGCGTGAGCATTGGCGAGGTGGAGGCGAATGACCGTTTTCTCTCGCTCTGTGAGGTCTTCGCGAAGGGGCTCTAGAGCGTCTTGTGAAGGGGTGGGGGGAACCCACTCGACCCTAATTGAACAATGTACTATTTTCCCTTGTCGAGGTTTGTTTGGGCTTTTCAAATGGTTCTCGCGCGAGAAAAATGATGGCCCGAAAAAGCTCTCAATAGCTAAACTAAACCTCCCATATATTCTCGAAAAAGAATATACGGGAGGTTTAATTTAATGATGTTCAAATAGTGAATGACAGGGCATAATACACTGCGTTATCAGCGTAACTGCCGCGAGATAAAGCCGAAAAGAGTAGACTGGTAACTATATATGCCCAGACCCTCACAGGCTTGCCGGAACACCTCAAACCCTGCACCATCAGGTGAAAGTTGAGACTAAAACCCAAGCCGCTGAGGGCCAAGCCCTCGTCACGTGTGGAGGTTAGATGCACGAGAACGACAAGTACCCCGGAGTGCCCGAACGCATCCAGCTCATGGATGAAAACGGCACCGTACACGAACACCCCACCTACAGCCGGTACATCGAAGACGTCAACGCAGACACCCTGCGCGAGGCATACCGCCTCATGTACACCACCCGCCGATTCGACGACGAGGCAACCGCCCTGCAGCGCCAGGGTCAGCTCGCCCTCTGGGTACCCAGCCGAGGCCAGGAAGCCGCACAGGTCGGATCCGCACTCGCCTACGCACCCAACGACTACATCTTCCCCTCCTACCGTGAGCACGCCGTCGCCCTGACGCGCGGCGTGGACTTCCGCGACCTGATCACCATCTTTCGCGGCTCCACCACCCACGGCTGGGACATGAAGGCACACAACTTCCACACCTATACCAAGGTGCTTGCCGCCCAGACCCTGCACGCAGTCGGCTACGCCATGGGTCTGAACTTCGACGCCGACATCGAGGCTGAAACCGGCACCCGTCGCATCGGTCAGGGTCAGGCAACCGACCCTGCCGAGGATACCCAGAAGCCCGCCGTGGCGGTCTACTTCGGTGACGGCTCCTCCACCGAGGGTGACGCACACGAGTCCATGGTTTTCGCCGCCTCCTATAACGCGCCGGTGCTCTTCTTCGTGCAGAACAACCGCTGGGCTATCTCCGTGCCCTTCGAGGTGCAGTCCCGCGTGCCGGTGTCCACCCGCGCCGCAGGCTACGGCTTCGAGGGTATTCGCGTTGACGGCAACGACGTTCTCGCCGTACTGGCTGCAACCCGCTACGCCATGGAAAAGATTCGCGCCGGCGAAGGCCCCGTGCTGATTGAGGCTGAAACCTACCGCCTCGGCCCGCACACCACCGCGGATGACCCCACCAAGTACCGCACCGACGCCGATCTTGAGGGCCCGCTGCACCGCGACCCCATGATTCGCCTCGAGAAGTACCTGCGCGAGCAGGGCTACGCCGATGATGCCTTCTTCGAAGAGGTTGCAGAATCCGCGCAGCAGGTCGCATCCGGCGTACGTGAGGCAGTGCTGAACTCCGAGGTCGCCGACTTTGAGCGTTTCTTCGACCGCGTCTACGTGCAGGAACACCAGCAGGTTGAAGACGACCGCGAGTTCTACCGTAACTACGTTGCAGGCTTTGAAGAGGAGTAAGCATGAGCGAGAAAATTGAACGTTTGACCCTCGCCAAGGCGATTACCCGCGGCCTGGAAGACGCCATGGAAGCCGACCGCACCGTCGTCATGCTCGGTGAGGATATCGGCAAGCTCGGCGGCGTGTACCGTGTGACCGAGGGCCTGCAGGCGCGCTTCGGCACCCGTCGCGTCATGGATGCGCCCCTGGGAGAGTCCGGCATTATCGGCACCTCCATCGGTATGGCGCTGCGTGGCTACCGCCCCGTGCCGGAGATTCAGTTCGACGGCTTCGTGTTCCCCGCCTACAACCAGATCACGAGCCAGCTGGCGAAGATCCACAACCGCACCGATAAGCAGTACACGGTACCGGTGACTATCCGCATTCCGTACGGTGGCGTGATTGGTTCGGTGGAGCACCACTCCGAGTCCCCGGAGGCGCTGTTTGCCCACACTGCGGGTCTGCGTATTGTGACCCCCTCGACCCCGCACGAGGCGTACTGGATGACCCGCAAGGCGATTGAGTGCCCCGACCCGGTCATTATTTTTGAGCCGAAGCGCCGCTACTGGCTCAAGGGTGAAGTGGACTTTAGCGATACTTCCTTTGATCCGTTTAGCGCCCAGGTGGTGCGTGAGGGTACGGACGCGACCATCGTTGCGTACGGTCCGCTGGTGCCGGTTGCTCTGGCAGCGGCAGAGGCTGCCGTGGAGGATGGCCGTTCGATTGAGGTCATCGACCTGCGCTCGATTTCGCCGCTGGATGTGCCGACCGTTGCCGCTTCGGTGGCGAAGACTGGCCGCCTGATTGTCGCGCACGAGGCGCCGACCTTTGGCGGTATGGGCGGTGAGTTGGCTGCGGCGATTACGGAGCGTTGCTTCTACAGCCTGCAGGCGCCGGTGATTCGCGTTGGCGGCTACTACATGCCGTACCCGGTTTCCCGTGTTGAGGAAGAGTACGTGCCCGATATTGACCGTATTCTTGAGGCGGTTGACCGCGCTTTTGACTACTAGGCATTCCCTGATCTGACGTATCAGCGTGTTGCGCTATGGCGGGTTGCGAGCCCGCACAGAATATTCCGTATAGGGTATATGCCCTAGTGAGAGGTAAAAATGTCCCAGATTTTCCCGCTCCCTGACGTGGGCGAAGGCCTGACCGAAGCAGAAATCCTCAGCTGGAAGGTGGCAGTCGGCACCGAGGTCGCCATCAACGACGTCCTCGTCGAAATTGAAACCGCAAAGAGCGTTGTGGAGCTTCCCTCGCCCTTCGCCGGCACCGTCGAGGCGCTGCTCGTTGCCGAAGGCGAAACCGTTGAGGTGGGCACCCCGATCATCAGCATCTCCGGTGGCGACAACGCCCCCGCAACCCCGGCGGCACCCGCCGCGGCAGAGCCTGAGTCCGGCACCGCGCTGGTCGGTTCCGGCCCCAAGGCGGATGCTGTGAAGCGTCGCGCCCGCAAGCGCCCCGCCTCCGCAACCCAGCCCGCACAGGCTGCTGCGGCACCGGTCGCACCGGCTGTTCAGGTACCCGTGGCGCACACCCCCGCCGACTTGGCGAACCGCAACCAGGGCCTGCTGAGCGAGCTGGCTGAGCGCGCCTCCCGCTTTGTGGAGAACACCCCGCTGAATTCGGTGGTGCAGCGTCTGGCACCCGAGCCTGCAGCGGCTCCCGCGCCGACTTTGGCTCCCGAGCAGGTTCCGCACCGCCCGACCCTCGCGCCGCCTCCGGTGCGTCTTGCCGCAAAGGAGCTGGGTGTTGACCTGGCGAACGTGACCGCTACCGGTGCGCGCGGCCAGGTGACCAAGCAGGACCTCATGAACTATGTGGCGCACCTGAGCGATGTGCAGCATAGCGGCGCCCGCCAGCCGTTCTGGCAGCCCGCAGCCACCCCCGGTGACCGCATTGAGCGCATCCCTGTGCGTGGCGTGCGTAAGGCTACCGCGAAGGCTATGGTTGCTTCGGCGTTCAGCGCCCCGCACGTGTCCATCTTCGTGGATGTTGACGCCTCCCGCACCATGGAGTTCGTGAAGCGCTTGAAGAAGTCTCGCCACTTTGAGGGCGTGAAGGTCACCCCGCTGCTGGTGCTTGCCGCCGCGGTCATTTGGGCTGCTGAGCGTAACCCGCAGGTCAACGCGACCTGGACCGATAGCGAAATCCAGATTAAGCACTTCATGAACCTGGGTATTGCTGCGGCGACCCCGCGCGGCCTGATGGTTCCGAACATTAAGGACGCCCAGGAGCTGTCCCTGCGTGAGCTGGCTATCGCGCTGAACAACCTGACCACTCGCGCCCGTGAGGGTAAGACTCAGCCCGCTGAGATGGCGAACGGTACCCTGACCATTACGAACATCGGTTCGCTGGGTATTGATACGGGTACCCCGATTATTAACCCCGGTGAGGTGGCGATTGTTGCCTTCGGTACGATCAAGCAGAAGCCGTGGGTGGTTGATGGTGAGGTCATTCCTCGCTGGGTGACGACCCTGGGTGGTTCCTTCGATCACCGTGTGGTGGATGGCGACCTGTCGGCTCGTTTCATGGCTGATGTGGCTGCGATTCTTGAGGAGCCTGCCTTGCTGCTGGACCACTAGGCGGCATGTTTTAGCTAGTCAGCGTCGTATTGCTGGGTAGCTGAGGCTGTTGAGGATACAGATATTTAGATGCAGAAAACCTCCGGTACCTTACTTAAGGTACCGGAGGTTTTCTGTACGGTTCATTCCTATCGCAACGAGGCGCGGGTGCTTAGAAGACTAGGTGTCCAGAAGCCTAGGCGTCCTCGCGTGCCACCTGGTCACTCGGGTACTTGTCCACTCGGCGGTGGTACAGGCGTCCGCACAGACCGCCGAGGATAGCGCCGAGGAAGCTCAACGCCAGAACCAGCAGAACCGCCAGCAGGCCGTTCGCGAAGTCGCCCCCCATCAGCTTCTGCAGGGACAGGGACGCGACACCGTTCTGGAACAGCTGAGGCGCGAGGAAGGTCGCCAGGGACCCGATGATGAGCACCATAATCTGCCAGAGCCATACGGCAATGCCCTGCTTCGCACCGGCGAATCGTGCCATGCGTCCCGCCGCGTAACCGCCCACCAGGTAGGCGAAGAAGATGAGCACACCCAACGCCACCGCGACCGGCACAGCGTTCGATGCGCCGCTGAACAGACGGGAGACCACCGAGGCGTACTCGACGGACTCGGTCTGACCGGTCAGGGTCAGCCACGACTTGATAGCCCACAGGCCACCGTCCATGAGGGAGATGGTAATCAGCCAGCCGAGCAGACCGGGCAGCAGGTGCATGCGGGAGTAGCGGCTCTTCTGCATGGACAGTGCGGTTGCGGCGGTGAGGATGGGGTCCGAACCAGCGGCATCACCTGCGGGGGTGGGGATGACGAAGCGGTCATCTGCCGCGGGGTCAGCCTGCGGGGTGCTCGATGCCGCGTGGGCGTTGCCGGGTGCGGGCACCTCGTAGCTTGCAGCGGTGGCAGGTGCGGTAGTGGGGGCGCCACCGCCGCGTACGTTGTCCGTGCTGGGGGCTGCAGGCTTGTCGAGCCAGCTGAGGTTGTCATCTCCGGGTTCGCCGAAGTGAGCGCCGGATTCTGCGCCTTGAGAAGTGGCGCCGGGGGAGAGAATCGGCTGGGTTGCTGTAGCTGCCTCGGTGAGGGAGCGGGTCGCATCCTGCGAGGACTGTGCGGAGGACTGCGCCGAAGAGCTCGACTCGCGCGCCTTTTCGTGGGCGCGGCGTGCCGCGTTCAGCTCCTCATCGGTCAGGACCACGGTGGGGTCGTCGGAGGAGAATGCCGCCTCCCACAGGTCACTTTCGCTGGGGGTGGACGCCGCGGCGGCCGGGCGCTGCTGCGGGGTGTTGTTCTGTGCGTTCATTAAATCCTTTGGATTCTAGTCCTGGGTGCTGATTTAGCGGTTGCGGTCAGCGTAGAAGGCGCGTGCTTCTTCCAGGGCTTCTGCGGCGTAAGTGTGCGGGTATGCCGGGCGTTCGTTCTCGTCCAGGGGGCGGACCACGCGGCCGGGGTTGCCCACCACGAGGGAGTTAGCCGGGACGTCCTTGGTGACGACGGTGCCCGCGCCAATCACGGAGTTCTTGCCGATGGTCACACCGCCCAGGATGATGGCGCCGCCACCGATCCAGACGTTGTCTTCAACGGTGATGGGCTCGCCACCTTCCCAGTATGCGGCGCGGTCGACCGGGTTGAGCGGGTGGGTGGGGGTGAGGAACTGTACGTTGTTGCCGACGAGCACGGTGGAGCCGATGCGGATCGGGCAGACGTCCAGGAAGACGCAGCCAAAGTTGAAGAAGGAGCCGTCACCAATATAGGTGTTCACGCCGTAGTCGAAGCGTGCGCCGGGGCGGATGTGCGAGTGCTCGCCCAGGTGGCCTAGGTGTTCACGGTAGACGTGCATTGCCTGTGCCTGCTCGCCGCGTGCGTAGTGTTCTTCGGCGAGGACGGTTGCAGCGTGGATGCGCTTAGTCTGCGCGGCGCATTCGGCGTCGGGCATGTAGGCGGCGCCGGAGACCATGCGGTTGAAGATGTCGCCGTTGGGGCGCTGCGGGGTGTGCATTAGTGGGCTCCTCCCAGAAGGTAGACTAGCGCGATGATGGCCATTCCGAAGAGAATGACGACTCCTCCGGCGATAGCGAATCGTTTGGAAATTTCGCGGAGGAGCTTCTTGAACTGTTCGTCAGTGATCTCTTGCTGTCGTTTACTCATGCTTTAAGTATCCCAGAGTTGCTTGGGTTTACCTTAGTGTTTCGGCGTTTATTGCGGTATCTGGGGTGGGTGTACGGCGTGATTTTCAGCGTGGAAAGAAACGCGGCTGAGTTGAAGGGTATGGGCACGGGAAGGCACAATCAATGCATGACTGAGGCTCAGAAGAACACGAACCTGCAGGATGCGGCGGCACCTGCATCCCCCGCTGGCGCGTCGGCTGGCGCGCATCCGTTGGTGCATCGTCCCTGGTTGAAGAACTATGCTACGTGGACTGCCCGCGATATTGAGCTGCCCGAAACCTCGCTGAGCCACCTCATTGACGAGGCGGTCCGCACCGTACCCCACAAGGTGGCGCTGGAGTTCTTTGGCGCGACCACAACCTACGCCGAGTTGGGGGACCAGATTGAGCGTGCTGCGGAGGGTCTGCGTGTGGCTGGTGTGCAGGCGGGTGACCGTGTGGCGCTGATTTTGCCGAACTGCCCTCAGCATATTGCGGCGTTTTACGCGATTTTGCGCCTGGGCGCGATTGTGGTGGAGCATAACCCTCTGTACACGGGCGCGGAGTTGCGCCACATGTTTGAGGATCACGGCGCGAAGGTCGCGATTGTGTGGGATAAGATCGCCTCGCATATTACGGGTCTTCCGGCGGATATCCGCCCGAACCATATTTATTCGGTGAACATGATTTCGGCGATGCCCGCGCTGATGCGTACCGCGCTGAAGCTGCCGTTGAAGAGTGCGCGTGCTTCGCGTGAGAAGCTGACCGGTTCTGCGCCGGGTACGGTGTCGTGGGCTCAGCTGGTGAAGAGCGAGCGTATTGACCCGTCGCATCGCCGCCCGACGGCGCACGATATTGCGCTGCTGCAGTACACCTCGGGTACGACCGGCCTGCCGAAGGGCGTGATGCTCACGCACCGCAACCTGGAGTCTAACGGCCGCATGGGTGAGGCATGGATTAACCCGGGTGATGACGAGGTTATTTACTCGGTTCTGCCGCTGTTCCACGCCTACGGTATGACCCTGGGCGTGACGATTGCGTCGCTGTGCCGTGCCCGCCTGGTGCTGTTCCCGACTGTGGACATGGATCTGATTTTGAAGGCGATGAAGAAGACCCGCCCGACCATTCTTCCTGCGGTTCCGCCGGTGTATCGCCGCCTCATGGATGAGGCGAAGAAGCGCGGCGTGTCCCTGGAGGGTATCCGTTACGCGGTCTCCGGTGCGATGAACCTGCCGCCTGAGCTGGTTGCCGAGTGGGAGGAAGCGTCCGGCGGTTTCATGGTGGAAGGCTACGGCCTGACCGAGTGCGCGCCGCTGGTGTCCTGCAACCCGCTCAATGACACTCGCCGTGCCGGTTTCATTGGTGTTCCGTTCCCCTCCACCGATATTCGTGTGGTGGACCCGGAGACCGGTGAGGATGTGCCTGAAGGTGAAGAGGGCGAGCTGTGGGTGAAGGGCCCTCAGCGTTTTGCTGGCTACTGGAAGCGTGAGGACGAGACCGCGAAGACCATCACCCCCGAGGGCTGGCTGCGTACCGGCGATATTGTGCGTCTGGACGAGGACTACTTCATTCAAATTGTCGACCGTATTAAGGAAGTCATTATTACCGGCGGTTTCAACGTCTCCCCGACGGAGGTTGAGGTCGCCCTCAAGCAGCACGACATGGTCGCGGATGCGGCAGTCGTCGGTATTCCGCTGCCCGCCGGTGGCGAGATGGTGGTCGCCGCTGTGGTTCCCGCCCCGGGTCGAGTGGTGCAGGAGCATACTCTGCGTGAGCACTGCTATTCGAAGGTGACCCGTTATAAGGTTCCGCGCCGCATCGTGGTGGTGGATGATCTGCCCCGTTCGATGCTGGGTAAGGTTCTGCGCCGTAAGGTGCGTGAGCAGCTGATTGCTTCGGGCGAGTTCGATCAGTAGGTTGATGCCCCGCCCGCCCGTAACGGGTGGCACTATGGACGCCGGCTTGGGTTTTCGTACCCGGGCCGGCGTTTTGTGTGTGCCTGAATACATGGTCAATGACGCTTTGTGACCTGGAAATAATCATCGCATGACGAATTATGACAAAATATGACGACCTTGACGTTCTGTGTCTCATGAATAGCCATTAACTTCCACACCCGCCCTTGTGCGTGCTGTAATTGTCCCATCATCATTCCCATCGGATGTGCTAGTACCAACGTGAGCACCCGGTGGAACGCATCATCATTCAACAGAAAGATTCATAGCCGTGAAGAAGTTTGCTGCTGCTCTCGCAGTTGTCCCCATGGTCTTTGGCCTGGCAGCCTGCGGTTCCACCAACTCCTCCTCTTCCTCCTCTTCCGCATCCAAGAAGGTCACCATCGGTGTGGTTGGCTCTGAGAAGTTCAACAAGACCCTGAAGGAAGAAGCTAAGAAGCAGGGTATCGACATTGAGTTCAAGGAGTTCAGCGCTTACACCGAGCCGAACCCCGCACTGGACGCCGGTGATATCGACATGAACCGCTTCCAGCACATCGCGTACCTGTCCAACTACAACGTGAGCGCTAAGAAGGACCTGCAGATTGTCGGCCCGACCGTCATCTACCCGATGGCTCTGTTCTCCAAGAAGCACTCCAAGTTGGCTGACATCCCCCAGGGCGGCGAGATCGTTATCCCGAACGACACCGTGAACGAAGCCCGCGCTCTGAAGCTGCTGAAGACCAACGGCCTGGTTACCTTCAAGAACGCTGATGTTGACGCACCCACCATCGACGACGTGGACACCGCTAACTCCAAGGTGAAGGTCACTCCCGTCGACGCAACCCAGACCGTGGTTGGCATGGAGTCCGCTGACGGCGCAGTCGTCAACAACGACTTCCTCAAGGATGCAGGCCTGAAGCCCGCAGACGCCCTGGCTCAGGACGACCCCAAGACCGACCCCTCGGCTGTCAAGTACGTGAACCTCTTCGTTGCTCAGAAGGACAAGGCTGACGACGAGACCTACAAGAAGATTGTTGAAATCTTCCACACCAAGCCCGTCATGGATGTTGTTCAGGAAGAGACCCGCGGCACCGCTGTTGAGGTCAACGTGAGCACCGACGAGCTGCGTCAGTCCCTGGCTAACGAAGAAGCCAAGCTGCGCGCCAAGAAGTAATCTTCTAAATACACGCCTCCTCTAGGCATACGCAAAGGCGGTAAGTCTAAGCACCCGATGCGGGTCACGACAGGCTTACCGTCCTTTGCGTACCGGCGTTAATGCCCTTTAGCGCCCCAACCACGACATATAACGGATACAAACTTATGAGTGAACTGGTACAGAGCTTCGGTGACAGCACCGAGCCCATGGTGGTTCTGGACGGAGTCTCCAAGGTCTTCGGCAACGGCCCCAAGGCAGTAGTTGCTGTGGACAACGTCTCCCTCAGCATTAACCGCGGTGAAATCTTTGCAATCATCGGCTACTCTGGCGCCGGTAAGTCTACCCTGGTCCGCCTCATCAACGGCCTGGAAACCACCACCAGCGGCACCCTGACCGTTGGCGGCTTCGAGATTTCCGGTAAGCGCGACTCTGAACTGCGTGAAGCACGCACCAACATCGGTATGATCTTCCAGCAGTTCAACCTGATGAACTCCCGCACCGTGCTCGGTAACGTCGAGTTCCCGCTGAAGATTGCCGGCTGGTCTAAGAAGGACCGCCGCGAACGCGCCCTGGAAATGCTGGAGTTCGTGGGTCTTGCCGACCGTGCAGGTCATTACCCGAACCAGCTTTCGGGTGGTCAGAAGCAGCGTGTGGGTATTGCTCGTGCGCTCGCGACCAACCCTGCCCTGCTGTTGGCTGATGAGTCCACCAGCGCGCTGGACCCGGAAACCACTCATGAAGTTCTTGCGCTCCTTAAGCGTGTGAACCGTGAACTGGGTGTGACCGTCGTGGTGATTACCCACGAGATGGACGTGGTCTCCAGCATCGCTGACCGTGTGGCTGTCATGGAGTCCGGCCGCGTGGTGGAGCAGGGCAACGTCTACGACGTCTTCTCCAACCCGCAGACCGACGTAGCAAAGCTGTTCGTGGCGACCACCGTCAAGCTCGCCCCCACCGGCAAGGAAGCGGCTGAGCTGCGCGCAAACCACAAGGGTTACCTCATCAACGTTGAAATCGTGGAGGGTAACCAGGAGCTCGGTAAGGTGCTGTCCTACCTGGGTGCCCGTAACGTCCGCTTCAACATTGTGGGCGGCGGTATTGAGACCCTGCAGGGTAAGGCATACGGTACCCTCACCCTGGAACTCCTCGGCGAAATCACCAGCATTGACGCCGCCGTTGCCGAACTGAAGACCGTTGCCCGCGTGCAGGAGGTGCGCTAAATGTTTGCTACTACTCTTCCGCTGGCTGCGTCTAAGACGGACTGGTCCGAGTTCCTGCCCGAGAAGCTGCTCCCGGCTATCGGCGATACGTTCTACATGGTGTCTATCACCATGCTGTGCGCCGGTCTGGTCGGCCTGATTGTGGGTGCTCTGCTGTACACCACCCGTGCAGGTAATATCTTCCAGAACCGTTTCGTGTACACGATCCTGAACATTCTGGTGAACGTGATTCGCCCGATTCCGTTCATCATTTTGATTGCGGCTTTGGGCCCGCTGACGAGCGCCGTGGTGGGTACCCGCCTGGGCGTGAATGCGGCGGTCTTCGCGATGAGCTTCGGTGCTGCATTCGCTATTGCCCGTATCGTGGAGCAGAACATGGTCTCCATTGACCCGGGCGTGATTGAGGCGGCGCGTGCGATGGGCGCTTCAAAGCTGACCATCCTGTTCACCGTGATGATTCCGGAGGCGCTTGGCCCGCTGATCCTCGGTTACACCTTCCTCGTCATTGGCGTGGTGGATATGTCCGCTATGGCCGGTTACGTGGGTGCTGGCGGTCTGGGTAAGATTGCGATTGTGGACGGCTACCAGCGCTTCAACGATGAGATCACCTGGGCTGTTGTGGCGATTATTATCGTCCTGGTTCAGCTGGTTCAGTTCCTCGGTAACTTCCTGGCGAAGAAGGTTATGCGCCGATAAGCTCGTGCCCCCTGTAGGCCTTGTAGGTACTGTAGGTACGGCTGATACAGGATAGAAGACCCCCGGTCTGCTCCTTGAGGAGCGGGCCGGGGGTCTTTCTTGATGCTACCTATCAGGTGAGGCTGTGGGGCGGGCGCCTCTTAGTTCTGCGCCGCCTCCGACTGCTGTGCCGCCTCAAGCTTGGCGATCCAGGTGCGCACCAGCGAAAAAGCATACGCACCTAGGAAAGAAGAAGAGAGGTGGGTGAAAGCAGCAGGGGAAGTGAAGACTGTTTACCGCTGTATCTGCGATAAGAACCTAGAAATGTTTAAGGCAGAGGAGCATCTGAAGCGCATTAAGACGACTTAGGATGCAAGTTTGCTGAGGAGAGAGAACGGGCTGGGAGCTTTAGCAGCTAAACACTATAGTTTGTAGTGGCGCAAATTATTATTGAATTATTACTAAAATAATCTTGACTCCCATTTTGCTGATTGATATCATAAAAGTGTTCCGGTTCATATTAAGCTAGAGATATCATCAACAGCTAGAGAAGGACAGGCAATGAAAAATTTTAGTAAGTCAATCGTAAGTTGTATTTCTGCAACTGTAGCGATAGGTATATCTGGGTTGGCGAGCTATCCTGCTCACGCAGAATCCACTGCTCCACAAAGCGTCTCATCTGTTTCACCTACTTTAGGTAGCTTTTCTACAAACTCAAACGAAACGGGGTATACCACCGCTGAAAGCAAAAATTGAATAAATATCTGAGGTGATTAAGTTGGTCGATACTAGATACATACCGGTACCTGAATTATGTTTCGCAGGTTATTCTTTCTATTATTTTACATCTTCGCATGATTCAATGTTTTATAATGTTGCCGGTATTTTAATTCTTTGTGGATTTGTTGGGTACTCTGCATATCGTGCAAATAAGAACTACGTACAACCTGCGGCATCCTTCATAAAATCCGTATTTTTTATGTTGGCTGTGGTAATTTTACAAGTGTATTGGCTTGACCCTTTGGCTCAGGTTGTAGTTCTACTTATGAGTATCCTGTACGCTTTTGTTTTCTATAAGCAACAGCCGAAATAAGCATCCTTGGACTTCTAAAACACCTAGCATCACGAGAACCTGCCAATGTTCAGGTTCTCGTGATGTTTTGTATTGGTACCGTTTAGTGAGACTTTGGAAAAGTAGCGCTCCGCGAGAGTGCTGATGAGGTCAAAGGGCTACAAGAGCGGGTGCTAGAGAGGCAGCTGATAAGCATAGAAGACCCCCGGTCTGCTCCTTGAGGAGCGGGCCGGGGGTCTTTCTTGATGCTGCCTGCCAGGTGGGGCGGTGAGGCGGTGAGGTGTCTACGGTAGGTGCTTAGCCCTGCTGCTTAGCCCTGCGCCGCCATAGACTGCTATGCCTCAGACTGCTGTGCCGCCTCAAGCTTGGCGATCCAGGTGCGTGCCGCCTCCCAGAGCTGCGGGTCATTGAACGAATCGAAGCGCCCAAAACCGGCCGGTGCCTTTGCCGGGTCGGTGCCTCCCGGAACGTAAATCATGACCTTCGTACCGGCGTCACGTGCCGCCTGCGCGCCCGCGGGGGAGTCCTCGAACGCCAGCGCCTCGTGACCTTCAAAGCCGAGGCGACGTGCCGCCTCCAGGTACATGTCCGGGGCGGGCTTACCGGTCGGAACGTCGTTGCTGCTGACCCAGGTGCGCACCAGCGGGGCGTAACCGTAGCTTTCCATCTTCAGGGTCAGAATGTTCGCGGTGGAGTTCGACGCCACCGCAACCGGCATGTGCTCGCTCAGGAAGCCCAGGAACTTCTGCGCACCCTCAATCAGGTCCACGCCGGAGCTGATGACCTCGTGCTCGGTGGTGAGCAGGTCCTTCATCACGCGTTCATGGTGCTCGGCGTACTCTGCGGAGGTGGTGTCCGGCTTCTGGCCGTTCTGCGCCTCGTAGGAGAGCAGTGCAAGCTCCTCGGCGACATCGGCTGCCGCCAGGCCGGTGAGGCGGTGCTCGACCTCTTCGGTGAAGGGAACAGACCAACGGGCGAAAAGCTCACGCTGCACATCGTTCCAGACGGTCTCGGAGTCGAGGAGGATGCCGTCGCAGTCGAAGATTGCGCAGCGGGGGAACCAATCGGAGGGTACTGTGTGTTCAAACATAATGTCAGTCTCTCACAGGGCTTTAGGCTATGGAAGCGGTGGCCCGGTGCGTGAGAAAACATGCAGAGCGCAAACCGGGTGAGGGTACAAAAGCACGCACTATAAGCACACAACACAAAAGCACACAGCACATCAGCAGACATAAAGAAACCCTCCCGCCGCATCCAGAACGGATGCAACGGGAGGGCAGAAGCTAAAACAGCTTAGAGAGCGGACACCGGCTTATGAGTCACCTGACGCATAAACGGAATGGTCGCCAACAGGCCCACATAGACCAGTGCCAGACCCAGCGCAATAGCGCCGAAGGTCATACCGAACATCTTCGCCAGAATCTCACCGGAAAGACCCTGCGCCGCAATCAACGCCGTCAGCGGCAGACCCAGTAGCGCAGAAACCACGCTAATGAGCACCAGCGGACCGAAAACCACGGTAAGGCGCGAAGCCTGCAACATCCTTGTGGGGGTACCCATCATATTCAGCGAAGAGTACAGCGAACCACGCTCGTAAATGGCGGCGCTCTGGTTCAACACTGCGGAGAGAGTGACCAGCAGGTACGAGAAGAACAGCATGAGCAGCATGCCCTGGAACATGTCCGACATGATGGTCATGAAGGGACCGGCGGCGGGGCCTACCTCCTTCGCAGTTTTGTTCATCTCACCCGCCAGAATCAGGATGGGGCCGAAGAAGGTCACCAAGAAGGTCGACAGTGCCACACCCGAAACCTGACGCCACGCCCCGCGCGGGGACTCTAGCACCGCACGATAACCCAGCAGAACCGACGCCTTCTGGGTCATGCGCACACGAATCTTTGCGTACGCCCACACCAGGAAGGTACCAATCAGGTCGATAGCAACCATCATCAGCAGACCCGGCAGAGCAATGAAAATCGCTAGGTTCTTAATCGCGCTATCGGCACCGCCGTCCTGGAAGGGTGAGAACATGCTAAAACCCTTCGAGGTCGAAGCCAGAATCATCACGGCAATGACCAGAACAACACCGATACCCAGAGCAATGTAACCGGCGGAACCAGCCTTCGCGCGGGTACGCACACCCAGCGGGCTGATGCTGACCTTCGCCAAACCGAACAGGGAGCTCAGAGCCGCCAGAACCATACAACCCAGGAAGCAGTAGAAAATCACGCTCACGGGCAGGAGCATATTCTCAGCACCCAGCGGAACGTTCATGAAGTGCATGGCACCGAACGGGAAAATCAGCACCAGGTAAAGCAACAGACCGATGATGAAGCCCACGAGGGAGTACACCAGCGCGTCCGCAACCGACAGACCCACAATCAGGGTCGTGGAGGCACCAATCAGGCGCAGGGACGCCAGACGCTCATCACGGCGGCGGGCACTCAAACGAGCAGCCGAAGCGCCCAAGGTAAAGAGCGGAACAATCAGCACCAGAGCGGCAACCCACGCCAACCCCATGTAGAGCTTCTGAATGCCCATCAGGTTCACCAGTTCGTGGTCAACGTTGGCGGCGTGGTCAAGCCAGGTGCTCAGCGCCTGAACACCACCGGCAACCGTCAAAAACAGTGCCGAGGAGGCGGCAAAAGCCAGCACGGGAAGAATCGCCTGCGAACTCCATAGGGTTCGTTTGGCGAGTAGAGCGTAGATTTGCATTATGCACCTGCCTGAGACTGAGCGCCGAGGTTCTGGGCACCGGGGTTCTGTGCGGGAACACCGCCCTGGTTATTGCGCTGGTCGCTCACAATCTGACCGTCCTGCAGGTACACCACGCGGGAGCACGCCGCCGCCACGTTCGGGTCGTGAGTAACCACCAGCAGAGTCTTGCCCTGCTGCGGAATCATGGTCAGGAGCAGAGCCATCACCTCACGGGCGGTCTTCGAATCCAGCGCGCCGGTCGGCTCATCCGCGAAAGTCACGGGGGCACCGTTCACCTGGGAACGGGCAATCGCCACACGCTGAGCCTGACCACCGGACATCTCACCCATACGACGGTCCAGCATCTGCCCCAAACCCAGACGGTTCAGCAGGTCAGCGGAAATGGAACGCGCCTGCTGGCGGGGAACACCGGCAATCATCGCGGCGAGGGAGACGTTCTCCTCCGCAGTCAGCTCGGGAACCAGCAGACCCTGCTGGAACACGAAACCAAACGAGTTAGCGCGCAGGGAGGTTCGCTCACGCTCGCTGAGGGACTCCACCGCCACCTGACCGGTGGGGCCATTGAACAGCACAGAACCGGCATCGAGCTTGATAATGCCCGAGAGTGCGTGCAACAGGGTGGTCTTACCGGAACCGGAAGGACCCATAATCGCCACGGACTCACCGGGGAAAATATCCAGGCTCACATTACGCAGCACCGGGTTATTGCCGTACGACTTGTGCAGGTTACGGGCAGAAATAATCGCGCCGCGCGCGAAGGGCGCCTGCTGCATCTGCTGAGGTGCCTGAGCCGGGTAGCCCTGCTGGCCCTGATAGTAGCCCGCCTGACTCTGCTGGTTAGGCTGACCGGGCTGAGCGGAATACTGACCGGCAGGCTGCGCCGCCTGCGGAGGGGTCATTGAATACGGGTTCTGAGCCTGGAACTGCGGGTTCTGGGTTTGAGGATGGTTCTGGGATTGAGGATTCTGCGTCATGACAACCTTCATTGGGTATGAACTAACGGAAGTACACTTCTATCATCTCAGCTTCTTGGCGGCTCACCCCTCCGTCTGGGGGCTGAAAAATATGGGAAAACCCTGAAAAAATTCGCCCGACCCGGCGCTCAACCACCCGGCAGCTCATACCGCGGTATGAGTGCGCCTCAGCAGAAGGGATAAGCCGCGCACCCCTTGAACTGCACCGAGGCTTTGAACTGCGCGGCGGCCTTGAACTGCATGGAGGCAGTGCCATACTAGAAGGATGACCGACGCACAGAACACCCCCATCATCACTCCGGTAGCCGACCCCGAGGCAGGAACCCGCATCATCTTCCTGCGCCACGGCCAGACCGACTGGAACATCGACCACCGCTTCCAGGGAGGCACCGACATCCCCCTCAACGACACCGGCAGAGAGCAGGTCCGCACCGCTATCGGCGCCCTGCAACAGGCAGCAGCTGAGGGCACCAGGGTGGACGCTATCGTCTCCTCGCCGCTCTCCCGCGCCGTAGAAAGCGCCGAAATCGTAGCCGAAGGCCTGGACGTACCCTACCGCGGTGCCGTTGACGGCTTCCAGGAACGTTCCTTTGGTGACCTGGAAGGCCAGATCGCTACCCGCGAGCTGATTCTCGCCTCCCGCCAGTCCAATAACGCGTACAACGTGGAGCCGAAGAAGGACTTCCTCGCCCGCTCCCTCGCGGCGCTGAACCGCGTCCGCCGCGAATACGAGGGTCAGACCGTTGTGGTCGCCGCGCACGGCATGCTGATTGCTATGACCATGACCGCGCTGGTCGCTGAGCGCCACCCCGAACTGCTCAACGAGGACGGCATCTACCCGATTCCCGTGAACGCTTCCCTCACCGAGGTGCCCCTGCAGTACCTGGACGATGCCATCGACCGCCTGGTCGTGCAGCATCTGGAACCTGAGCTGGGCCCCGAGGAAGTACCGGCGGGTGCCGAGAACACGATCCTCACCCTGATCCGTCACGGCCAGACCGACTGGAACAAGGCGAACCTGATGCAGGGCATCACCGACATTCCGCTCAATGACACCGGCCGCGAGCAGGCACGCACCACCGGCAAGAAGCTCGCCGACATGGGTCTGGAATTCACCGTGCTGGTGTCCTCGCCGCTCTCCCGCGCCCACGAGACTGCGCAGCTGGTCGGTGAGTACTTCGACCTGCAGGTGCACAAGACCTACCCCGAACTGGTGGAACGCGCCTACGGTGCCGGCGAGGGCCTGGACATTCCCGCCCCCGAACGCCGCGCCCCGGAACGCTACTACCCGAACGTGGAATCCGAACATGACGTATACATTCGTGCGGTGCGCACCCTGCGCAATATCGTGTGTGAACTCTCTGAAGCCTCGGGCGAACAAAAGATTATTGCCGTCAGCCACGGCAGCTTTATCCGCCGCGCCCTCTCCGCAGCAGCCGGTGAAGAATGGACCGTGACCGTGCCGAACGCCGAACCGCTCACGATTGACGTGCCGGGCCTGTTCGCGTGGGACTCGACCAAGCAGTTCGACGAGGTGGGTCGCCTTGTTTGGTAAAGGTTGGTCTGGCGCTCGCGTGTGGCGGCTGATTCTCTGGCCGGTCACGGCGCTGTACTGCGCGGTGGTGGCGAGTATCGTGTTCGCCCCCGTACACGTGGACGATAACGAGATGGGAGGCCGCCTGGTGCAGCTGCTGGATACCGGCCACGCCGAGGGCTGGCTGCCTGCGTTCATCACCTATTCGAGCATCGAGCAGCTCTCGAACGTCATCATGTTCATTCCGGGCGGTTTTCTTTTCGTCCTGCTGCTCAAGCCGAAGGTTCGCCCGCACGTGCTGTACTCGGGATTTTTGGTCAGCGCCTGCATTGAGACGATCCAGAGTTTCATGCCTGATCGCACCGGCGACCCGGTGGATGTGCTGATGAACGGTTCGGGTGCCCTGCTGGGTGCGGCGGGTGCTTTGGGCGTGCATCGTTGGCGTCGCGTGCGTCGCGAACGCAAGGGCAAGTAAACGAGCACCCAAATAAGCGCGCATTAATTGCATATGTTCTGCTGGTGGAGGCGCCGGTTCCGAGGGTTTCTCGGGGCCGGCGCCTTACGCTTTTTGCTCTGCTGTGGGTGTGCTGGCGGGGCCTATCAACACCGTGGGTGGTGGGGGAGAGGTAAAACCCAACAGTTCATTAGGTCAAACAGACATAAACAGGCAATAGCTCGCAAATAGGTGTGGTTTCGGTAGGGAACAATCGGGTAATATTCCGGCAAATACAGCGTTTTATATTGACTTGCCCACAAAAACCCACATAAAATCAAGTATTACCCTAAAGCGTTCTGTCGGTTCACTGAAACCATGTCTCTCACGGTCCTGAAAGCCGAGCAGAACGCAGAAAAGAACGCACAGATTTCCTCCCACTAGCCCAAAGGAACACCAGATTTATGTTCGCAGAAGAACGCCGTGCCGAAATTGCAAAGCTTGTTGCCTCCGCACGTCGTGTCAACGGCGCTGACCTTGCGCGCCGTTACGATGTGACCATGGAGACCGTGCGTCGTGACCTCGCCGCACTGGAAGAGGCAGGTAAGCTCCGCCGTGTCCACGGTGGTGCTGTCACCATTGAGCAGTCCACCTCCCTGGAGTCCTCCATCTCCTCCCGACAGGGCATGAACACCCCCGAAAAGCGCCGCATTGCCACCAAGGCATACCAGATGCTGCGCGACTCCGAGGCAGGCTCCATCGTCCTGGACGCAGGCTCCACCATCGAAATTCTCGCCGACCACATCGGCGCTGAGAACTTCAGCCTCAAGACCGGCAATGACCGCATCGTCATCACCCATGCACTGCACATTGCAGTTAAGCTCGCCGAAGCCGAAGGCGTGACCCTCGAGCTGGTCGGTGGCCAGCTGCGCAAGATGACCTGGGCTGCTGTTGGCGCACGCGCCGCAGAGCATTTCGGCACCATGCGCCCCGATATTGCTTTCATTGGTGCCAATGGTATTGAAGCCCACTTCGGCATCTCCACCCCCGGCATGAACGAAGCCATCGTCAAGACCGCAATTTGCAAGGCAGCCCGCCGCGTGGTCTTGCTCTGTGACTCCGCGAAGTTCGGTCAGGAATCCCTGGTCCGCTTCGCTGGATTTGAGGATATTGACACCCTCATTACCGATCGCGAGCCCGAAGGTGCCCTCCGTCAGGCACTCGAGGCCGCAAACGTTGAGATTGTGATTGCCTAATGATTATTACTCTGACCGCAAACCCCAGCCTGGACCGCACCATTGAACTCGGCGCGCCCCTGGCCCACGGTGCCGTGCAGCGTGCTGTCGGTGCCGTACAGGATCCCGGTGGCAAGGGCGTGAATATTTCCCGCGCCCTGCAGGTTTCCGGCGTGCCGACCCTCGCCATTGTGCCCGGTGAAGCCACCGACCCGGTGCTGACCGCACTGCAGGCTGTGGACGTTGAGTTCGCTAACCTGCCCACCGGTGAGCCGATTCGCTCGAACATCACCGTGGTTGACCCGGACGGCACCACCACTAAGCTGAACGCCCCCGGCACCGTTTTTGATGCTGAACTGCGTCAGAAGCTGGACGAGCTGGTGGTTGAGCGTTCCAAGGGTGCCGACTGGGTGGTTTTGGCTGGTTCGTTGCCTCCGGGCCTGGAACCGGCCTACTACTCCGAGCTGGTTGCGGCACTGCGCGCCTCCGGCTACGAGGGCAAGATCGCTATTGATACCTCTGAGGCGCCGCTGATTGCGACCGTCGCCGGTGAGCACAAGCCCACCCTGATTAAGCCCAACTCGGAGGAGCTGGCTCAGCTGACCGGTAGCGATAACTGGGAGGAGCTGGAGGCTAGCCCCGAGCTGACCGCCCGCACCGCCCAGAAGCTGCTCGGCGACGGCATCGAGTACGTGCTTGCCACCCTCGGCGGCGGCGGTGCAGTGCTGGTCACTGAGCAGGGTATCTGGCATGCTGTGCATGAGCCGATTCAGGTTCGTAGCACTGTGGGTGCCGGTGACTCGTCGCTGTCTGGTTTCTTGATTGCTCACACCCGTGGTGAGGATGCCCCCGGTTGCCTGGTTCAGGCGGTAGCTCACGGTTCGGCTGCTGCTGCTCTGCCCGGTACTCGCATGCCTTCGCTGGAGCAGACCACTCCTGAGAAGGTCACTGTTCGTCAGCTGCAGCTCTAATTCGGGCTGTTTTCGCACCTCCAGCTTTTATTCTCAGAAGGGAATATAAGCTGGGGTGCTGTGCGCATATGTACACACATATACGCACGCTACACACTCAACACACACTGCGCACACTTTGAACTCATATAGGGGAGAAGCCCGGCACCACTGAGCGAATCCCCGCCCCAACACATACCCGAGGAGGGAATATGTCTGATCTGATCACCGCAGATCTCGTCCTGCTGGACGAGAACCTCGGCGAGACCCGATTCGACGTAATTGCCAAGCTCGCCCAGGCAGTCGTAAATGCCGGACGCGCTACCGACTTCGAGCAGCTCTACGCGGCTGCCGAGGCACGCGAATCCAAGACCGACACCGGTATCCCCGGCGGTATTGCGATTCCGCACTGCCGCAGTGCCGCCGTCACCGAGCCGACCCTGGCAATGGCACGCCCCAACCCGGCAGTTTCCTTCGGTGCAAAGGACGGCCCCGCCGACCTGATTTTCTTCATCGCTGCACCCGATGGCGCTGACCAGGCCCACCTGAAGCTGCTCTCCACCCTGGCACGCTCCCTGATGAAGAAGAGCTTCACTGCGTCCCTGCGCGAAGCCTCCTCGGCTGAAGAGATCGTCGAGCTGGTCAACGGTGCGCTCGGCGTGGGTGAGAAGAAGGCAGAGACTAAGCCCGCCGAGGATGCACCCGCCGCCGCACCTGCCGCCTCCGCTCAGGAAACCCCCGCTGCTTCGGCTCCGGTGAAGAAGATTGTTGCTGTGACCGCATGCCCCACCGGTATCGCTCACACCTACATGGCTGCCGACGCCCTCAAGTACGCTGCTGAAGAGCTCGGCTACGACCTGAAGGTTGAGACTCAGGGCTCCTCGGGTAATGAGAAGCTGGCTCAGGCTGATATTGACGCCGCAGACGCCGTGATTTTTGCGGTGTCCGTGAACGTGCGTGAGCGTAACCGCTTCGCAGGTAAGCCCTTCGTTGAGTCTCCCGTCAAGCGCGGTATTGACGAGCCTAAGGAAATGATTGCGGAGGCTCTGGCTGAGGCTGAGAACCCCAACGGTGCACGCGTTGCCGCTGCCGCATCCAGCGGTGAGGACAGCACAGGTGCTACCGAAGGCGCTTGGGGCTCGCGCATCTACAAGGCCGTGATGACCGGTATCTCCTACATGATTCCGTTCGTTGCTGCCGGCGGTATTCTGGTCGCCCTGGGCTTCGTTTTCGAGGCAATTACGGTGCCGAACCTTGGTGATGTGAACACCAAGGCGATTCTCGACTCGGCAACCCTGTTCAACCTCGGTGATGTGCACTGGACCCTGTACCTGGGTGCTGTTCTGCAGACCATCGGTGGTTTCGGTCTGAGCCTGATGGTTCCGGCTCTTGCCGCGTACATTGCGTACGGTTTGGCTCAGCGTCCCGGTATTGCTCCGGGCTTCATCGCCGGTTCGGTGGCTCTTGCGGTGAACGCGGGCTTCCTTGGCGGTATTGTTGGCGGTATTCTCGCCGGTCTGATTGCGTACGCTCTGGGTACCCTGAAGCTGCCCCGCTGGCTTGGCTCGATGATGCCCGTGGTCATCACCCCGCTGGTGACTTCTCTGGTTGCCGGCCTGGCAATGTACCTGCTGCTCGGTGCGCCCCTGGCGTGGGTTATGACCACCCTGCAGGATTGGCTGACCTCCATGTCTGGTGGTTCCGCTCTGCTGCTGGGCCTGATCCTGGGCGCCATGATGGCTTCTGACCTGGGTGGCCCCATCAACAAGGCTGCTTACCTCTTCGCAACCGCTGGCCTGTCTTCGGGTGCGACCGTGAACCAGGAAATCATGGCTGCCGTCATTATTTCCGGTATGGTTCCGCCGCTGGCTATGGCTCTGGCAACCACCCTGCGCCCCAAGCTGTTCAACGAGAACGAGCGTGAGAACGGTAAGGCTGCGTGGCTGCTGGGTGCATCCTTCATCTCTGAGGGTGCTATTCCCTTCGCTTCGGCTGACCCGGCTCGCGTGATTCCTTCGACCATTGTTGGTGGCGCTATTGCCGGTGCAATCTCCATGGGTGCGCACGTGGCTTCCCCGGCTCCGCACGGTGGTATTTGGATTATTGGTCTGGCGCAGAACCCGCTGATGTTCCTGGCGGCTGTTGTTGCCGGTACCGTCGTTTCGGCGCTGCTGTACGTGGTGCTGAAGTCCCTGGGTGCCCGCTCTAAGGCATCCGCATAATGGCCGTATAACCTCACCTTCATTTGATCGTCTGTTTGCAGGCGTGAGCGTGAAAAAACACGTTACACTGTAGACAAACCACAGATAGGACATGAACTCTATGACTACCTACAAGGGCGTCGGCGTATACACCGGCCGCGTTATTGGCCCCGTTCTTCAGATGCCTAAGCCCATCGAGGAACCCAAGGACGGTCTGCGTCTGAGCGGTGAGACCGCTGAGGCTGCAGCGCAGCGCATCAAGGACGCATCGGTCCGCGTCAAGGAAGACCTGCTGGCTCGCGCAGAGAACGCAGGTCGCGACGGTAAGGCTGTTCTGAAGTCCACCTCTCAGATGGCTACCGACCGTGCACTCATCAAGAGCGCTATCAAGCTGGTTGAGAGCCAGGAGATGGCTCCCGAGCGCGCAATCTGGGAGGCTGCGACCTCCTTCGCAGACCAGATGGCTGCCCTGGGTGGCTACATGGCTGAGCGCGTCACCGACATCCACGACGTGCGTGCCCGCATCGTTGCTGAGCTGACCGGCCAGCAGGCTCCCGGCATCCCCGTTTCTGATGAGCCGTTCATCCTGGCTGCTATTGACCTGGCACCGGCTGATACCGCGACTCTGGACCCCGAGAAGGTTATCGCCCTGATCACCTCTGACGGTGGCCCCCAGGCACACACCGCTATTCTGGCTCGCGGCCTGGGCCTGCCCGCTATTGTGGCGGCTAAGGGCGTGACCGAGATTGCTGACGGCACCATCGTCTACGTGGACTCCAACGAAGGCATAGTTGACACCGAGCCCACCGACGCTGACCGCGAAGCAGCAATCAAGTACGCAAACCGTAAGCCCGTCGCTGACTTTGGCGGTCAGGGCGTGTTGGCTGATGGCACCCGCGTTGAGCTGTACGCAAACGTTGGTGACGGCAAGTCCGCGGAGAAGGCTGCAAGCCTGAAGGCTGAGGGTGTTGGCCTGCTCCGCACCGAGTTCGGCTTCCTGGGCCACGACTCTGAGCCTTCTATCGAGACTCAGGCTAAGACCTACAAGTCCGTGTTTGACGCATTCCCCGGCAAGCACATTGTGGTTCGTACCCTGGACGCTGGCGCTGACAAGCCCCTGCCGTTCCTGAACGTGAACCCCGAAGAGAACCCCGCACTGGGTGTTCGTGGCTTCCGTACCGACTGGACCGTTCCGGGCGTTCTGACCCGCCAGCTGGAGGCTATTAAGGCTGCTTCGGAGAACTCCGACGCTGACATCTGGGTTATGGCTCCGATGATTTCGACCACCTCCGAGGCACGCAACTTCGCGAACATGCTCAAGGAGATTGGCCTGCCCGTTCACGGTGTGATGGTTGAGACCCCCGCAGCTGTGATGAACGCTGAGGCAATCCTGGGCGAGGTCGACTTCGTGTCTATCGGCACCAACGACCTGACCCAGTACACTATGGCGGCTGACCGCCTGCTGGGCGACCTGGCGCACCTGAACAACCCCTGGCAGCCTGCAGTGCTGAAGATGATTAAGATGACCGTTGAGGGTGCTCAGCGTGCATCGGTCACCGCGGGTAAGAAGAAGTACGTGAGCGTCTGTGGTGAGGCTGCGGCTGACCCGGCTCTGGCTGTTGTTCTGATTGGTCTGGGTGTTGATACCCTGTCCATGAACGCTGGCGCTATCCCCGCTGTGGCTGCGGTTCTGAAGTCCGTGACCAAGGAGAAGGCACAGCAGATTGCGGCTATCGCTCTGCAGCAGATTTCTTCTGCTGAGGCGAAGGAGAGCGCACGCAAGGCTCTGCCGATTCTGGACGAGCTGGGCCTCTAAGCTTAAAACGATTTCGGGGCTGCCTGCCGCTCCTTGATGGGGTGTGCTGGGCGGTGCCTGAGTCCATAAAAATGCCGGGTGTAGAGTTTTATTTCTGCATCCGGCATTTTTGGTACTTGTTAGCGTATGGCTGAACGGTACAATTTATAGAGTAAGGGCGGGTCCTGAAGCGCCCCGTTCATTTAGAATAGGTACTGATATATTTTCGGTTCCTTGATCAAAGGAGAAACATAATGGCAGAGCGCGAAGCCACTATTGCAAGCCGTGTTGGCCTGCACGCACGTCCGGCAGCTATCTTCGCTGAGGCAGCTGGCGACCTCCCCGTTGAGGTGACCATCGCTGCTAAGGGTGAGCCCGCAGATGAGGCTATGGACGCTGCATCGATTCTGTCCCTGATGTCCCTGGGTGCAAAGCACGGCGATGTTGTTGTCCTGCGCGCTGAGGGCGAAGGTGCTGAAGAGGCTCTGGACTCGCTGGTTAAGATCCTCGAGACCGACCACGACGCTGAGTAATTGACTTTCGCCTCTGAGGTGACCCCGAGCGGTGCGCTTCAGATGCTGTGAAGGCTAATGGCCTTAAGGCGTGAATATCCCGTCACTTCGGTGGCGGGATATTTTTTGTTATGAATAATTCATATTTTATTGCTCTATGGGTGGAGACATAAGGGGTTATTTCCCAGCTAAATCTTAATGTGTAAATAACCTTTATTTTTCCCTTTGAAATACCCGCATAAATATTCCCCAAAATATTTTCTGTACAGTAGTGACCTGGATTTTTCTTCATATCAATGAAGCTTTCTGCCGTAAGTGCCGCAGAGCGCTTTTTGCTCACAAAATCACCGGGCAGAAAAGTGATATTTCTGCTCTTCAGTGCTACCGCAGAATCGTGCCCTTGTTAGACTAAAAAGGCACTGTCTATCTGGGAGGGACATTGGCAGAATCGAGGAACACCCCCGCGACCCCCACATCGCGGGAAGCTTCGCATGCAGGCGAAGCAAACACTGCCGCAACGGAAGGAAGCGAGCAGAATACCACCGCGGGCTATATCGCCGGTAAACGCGGTTTTCCCCTGGTTTCACTAGACCAGGTCACCGACGAGAAATTGCGCCGCGTGCTGGCTCAGCAGGCCGTCTCCGCGACAAACCAGGAGGGCACCGTCGCTGCAGAAGCTGTCAGTGATGTACTCCAGGAAGCCGCAGCGGATATGGGCATCACCGCGCAGGAGCCGGTTGAGCCCGCCAGCGACCCCGAACTCACCCCTAACGGCCACGGCGCGCGTACCGTCATTGACCCCTCCCTCGTGCCTGATGATGATCTGGACGCCTACCGTGAAGACCCGAACCCCGTCACCTCCAGCAACTTGGTAACCGAGGCGGCGCTGACCCGCCCCTCCCAGCCGGTGCCCATGACCGGCATGATTCCGCAGGTGCCCAACTCTCACGCAGCCCGACGCTACGGTGCGGATCCTACCGCCGTGCCGAAGACCGGGCCCGTCTCGATGCCCACCACCTCCGTACCGCTGGTTGAGGGCGGCTCTCGCGGCCTGTTTGGGCGCGGTAGCGGTGGTCGCTGGGGTTCGCGTCGCTTCCGCTCCTTCGTGCGCACTGAGGAGGCGGCACCCGCCGCCCCGCGCGGTGCCCAGCGCATCGCGCAGCGTCAGTTCGTGCCGACTATCCGGTCTGACGAGCATGAGCGCCGTGAGGCGTTCCGCCGTGAGAAGGAGTACGCGCGCGATACCCTGAACTTCACCCTGCGCCTGGCGGAGGCGATGTTCCACTACGGCGCGGACGCAATGGATGTGGACTCGGCGATTATTGCGGTGTCTTCGGCGTACGGGCTGGACTCGGTGGAAGTCGACATTACGAACCAGTCGGTGACCATCAACTACACGTCGGACCCCGATATTTACATGGAATCCCGCATCGCCAAGCGCAATGCGAACGCTGACGAGCGCTTTACCCATACCCTGGTGCGTGTGGTGCGTTCCTCTACGGAGAACTACGAGGCGCTTTCTGAAGTGTACGGCCTGATCTACAAGATCACTCGGGGCGGTATGACTCTAGAAATCGCCGATTTGAAGCTGAACCAGATTACGCACCGACCCAAGCCGTTTCCGCCTCTGGTGGTGTGGTTGGCGAACCTGGCGTGTGCTGGAACCCTGACGGCGGCGCTGGGTGCAAGTTTTGCGACGGCGTTGAGTGCGGCGATTATTTTTATTCCGGTGTACCTGCTGATTCAGTGGTTGAGTTCGATTGGTATTCCGGCGTTCTTCCGTATGGCTGCTAGTGCGGGTCTGATGACCTTCTTGGCGATTTGGCTGGGCGGTGAGGGATCCATTCTTTCGGTGTTGCAGCGTCAGGGGGAGGCGATTTCGGCGCCTCTGGTGGTGGCTGCGGGCATGATTATGTTCTTGCCAACACCGCGTCTGGTGGGTGCCGTGCAGGATGCGATTAATGGCTTCCCGGTGACGGCTGCGGGTCGTTTCGTGTCTACGGGCATGAGCTTCTTGGGTCTGGTGGTTGGCATTGCGACCGCGGTGAGTGCGATCAATATTTTCAACGGTCCGACCCTGGATATTGAGCAGCTGCGTTTTGAGCCGACGACCCCGCTGGTGGCGTCGTTCTTCTTCCTGGTGGCGATTGCGACCTTTGCGATTACCTTGCAGACGAAGCTGGTGAAGGTCGGGTGGCTGATGGTCATCACGGGCTGCGGTCTGGCGGCGTATTACGGTTATGAGCTGCTGGCTGGCCCGAGTACTGGTCGCGGTCCGACGGCGTGTGCGGCGGTTGTGATTGGTGCGTTGAGCACGTATTTTGCGTACCGTCTGCATGTGCCTCAGGCGATTTTCTCGATTCCTGCGATTACGTTCTTGTTGCCGGGTCTGTCGTTCTTCCGTGGCATGTATTTGTTGACGGTTGAGACGGACGTGATTCTGGGTATGCAGAATATGATTACGGCGGTTTCGATTGTGGTGGCGATGGCTTCGGGTGTTGCGTTGGGTAATTACACGATGCAGTATGCGCTACAGCGTTTTACGACTCCGCGAAACGTGGAACCGGCGGATTCTTAGCCCTCTTTCACGGGTATATAGCCAATATTGCATATATTGGATATTGGGAAGGGGCGGTAGCTTGCAAGTTCAACTCACAGGCTACCGCCCCTTCACTATCCCTATTGCGCCAGCTCATACACTGGCTCATGTGCTGCGCCTAGCGGACCGTCCAATCCACCGGCTCTTCCCCCTGCTGCACAAGCAAAGAATTCACCGTCGAAAACGGGCGCGAACCAAAGAAACCACGACGAGCAGACAGCGGCGAAGGATGCGCCGACTCCACGCTCGGGTACGGCTGCAACATGGGTGCGCACTTGCGTGCATCCGCACCCCACAGCAGACCCACCAGCGGCTGGTTACGCGCCACCAGGGCACGGATAGCGCACTCGGTAATCTCCTCCCAACCCTTGCCGCGGTGCGAACCCGCATCAGACTCACGCACCGTCAAAACCCTGTTGAGCAGCATGACGCCCTCATCAGCCCAACAGGACAGATCGCCGTGATCAGCCGGGGCAATACCCAGATCGTCCTCAAGTTCCTTGTAAATATTGTTCAGCGAACGAGGCAACGGCATACCGCGGTGCACCGAGAACGACAGACCCATCGCATTGCCCGGAGTAGGGTAGGGGTCCTGACCAATAATGAGGACCTTTACCCCGCTCATCGGGCGGCGGAACGCATTGAAAATATCGGCAGCAGGCGGGAACGTACGGTACCCCGCCGCGTGCTCCTCACGCAGGAAAGCGCCCATGGCGTGAATCTGCTCTTCGACGGGGGCAAGTGCTGCCGCCCAATCCTCGCTCATAATGTTGCTGAGGGGCTGGTTCATAAATCTCCTCGGGGAATCTCCTGGTGCTGATGCGACCCGGACGGTGACGGGGCCGGGTGCGGGCTGAATGTTTCTCCTCTAGACTGAGTTTCTCTTCTAGACTAGGGGATGACGGATGCACGCGCTAGGAGACGCCAGCCGCGGCAGGCGAGCTACAGACAGGAGGGAACATGACAGAACAGGAATGCGCCGAAAACACTGAGATCCAGGCAGAGGCAGGGGCTCATGCGGAGGCAGAGAACCAGGTAGAAACACAGAATCAGCCGGAAGTGCAGCAGCAGCCCGGCGGCCTGACCCCGGTGGAGCGCCGCATCCTTGAGGTGGAGCGCCGCCGCTTCAAGCACCAGGGCTCCAAAGAGAAGGCGATTATCGCCGCCGGATTTACTCCGATTGCCTACTATCAGCGCCTGAACGTGATGCTCGATGATGAGCGGGTACGTGCCGCAGCGCCGCAGATTATCGAGGTTCTGCGCGCCCGCCGAGACGCTGACTAGGAGCTCGAACTGGGGGAGCTGTGGGAGCTTTCCAACTCCTGCTTTCAACCCCGCGCACCTCAAGTTCAACCAGAGATTGAACACTGTGCGGTGTCCGTCTCTTTCACAGCCGGTTGCGGGGCGTTCACGTTGGTTCTCGCTAGTTGAGCCGGTACTCTAGGTACTAGAACACCAAGACCGCACCTTCCGTAGCCGCGCCCGCGCGCCCGGTAGGGCGGTACGGTACCAGCCGGTAAACAGAGACCCGTGAAATGAGGATAAATGAGCTACCCCCGCGACGAATTTGACGAGGTAGACGAAAATACCGCCCGCCGCGGAACCTACCGTGCGGTCAATGCTGACCCGGCAAAGAGCCCCAAGGGCGCTATCCCCCTGGTAGCTGCAGGCGTAGTTGGTCTGCTCATCGGCGGCGCAATGTACGTGTACGCGCCGCGCACCGCCTCCCCGCAGTATTCGGCGTCCACCGCGAAGAGTAGCTCCGCCCCCGCAAGTGCGTCGGCGTCCTCTGCGCCGGCTAAGGCTTCCGCATCGGCAAGCGCTACGAAGACCGGTCTGGCTGAGTCCATCTCTGTGGCGGTCTACAATGCGGCGGCTCCGGCGGGTAGCGCATCCGGTGCGGCGGCACTGCTGACCGGTTATACCATCAGCGAGACGGCAAACTACACGGGTGCGGCACCGGCAACCAGCGTGGTCTACTATGCTGAGGGCTACCAGTCGCAGGCGCAGAGCATCGCCTCGAAGCTGGATATTTCGCAGGTACGACAGGCAACCGCCAGTGTTGAGATGGGTAACCACGAGGTGATTGTGGTGCTGGCTTCCGATTACACCGGCTAGGCCCCGGCGTCCGCCGCTTTGTAATTACAAACTTTCATCAACCCCACTCGTGCAATTCCACTGATGCGCCGGGTGGGGTTGATGCTTTTAACACCCCTCACGCGCCCCCCGGCGGGCACACCGATAACGCCCCTTTTGGCGGGGTTGATGAGCGCAGATTAAGCACTGGGCGATTAACCCTTCAACCTTGGGCTTAAACGTTTGCTCCATGCCGGTGCGGGTGCCACAATTGATGTAGCATTCGGGTGCTTTATGCCCTACTCTGCCCGCGCCTGCGTAACGGGGGCGTTGTGGAGGGGCAGCCACCCGATTTAGATGTACCGCACCCGCAGGGGTGAAGGAAAAAATCCGATCGTCCAGGAGGACACTTATGGCAAAGCTCATTGCTTTTGACGAAGAGGCACGCCGCGGCCTTGAGCGCGGTTTGAACACCCTCGCCGATGCAGTGAAGGTGACCCTCGGCCCCCGCGGCCGCAACGTTGTGCTGGAGAAGGCGTGGGGCGCCCCCACCATCACCAACGACGGTGTCTCGATCGCGAAGGAAATCGAGCTGGAGGATCCGTACGAGAAGATTGGTGCGGAGCTCGTCAAGGAAGTTGCTAAGAAGACTGACGACATCGCAGGTGACGGTACCACCACCGCTACCGTTCTGGCTCAGGCACTGGTTCGCGAGGGCCTGCGCAACGTGGCTGCTGGCGCTGACCCGCTGAGCCTCAAGCGCGGCATTGAGAAGGCTGTTGAGGCTGTGACCGAGGCTCTGCTCTCCTCCGCAAAGGAAGTTGAGACCGAGGAAGAGATCGCTGCAACCGCGTCTATTTCCGCTGGCGACGCTGAGATCGGCAAGCTCATTGCTGAGGCAATGGAGAAGGTCGGCAAGGAAGGCGTCATCACCGTTGAGGACTCCAACACTTTCGGTCTGCACCTCGAACTGACTGAGGGTATGCGCTTCGACAAGGGCTTCCTGTCCGGTTACTTCGTGACCGACCCGGAGCGTCAGGAAGCAGTCCTGGAGGACCCCTACATCCTGGTTGTGAACCAGAAGATTTCGAACGTTAAGGACCTCGTCCCCGTCCTGGAGAAGGTCATGCAGTCCGGCAAGCCGCTGCTGATCGTTGCTGAGGACGTTGAGGGTGAGGCTCTGGCTCTGCTGGTGCTGAACAAGATGCGCGGCTCCATCAAGTCTGTTGCTGTGAAGGCTCCGGGCTTCGGTGACCGCCGTAAGGCTCAGATGGCTGATATCGCTATCCTGACCGGTGGCCAGGTCATTACCGAAGAGGTTGGCCTGTCCCTGGACGCAGCAACCTTGGACATGCTCGGTTCCGCTCGCAAGGTCGTTGTGACCAAGGACGAGACCACCATCATTGAGGGTGCAGGCGATGCAGTGGCTATTGAGGGTCGCGTGGCTCAGATTCGCGCAGAGATTGCTAACTCTGACTCCGACTACGACCGTGAGAAGCTGCAGGAGCGCCTGGCTAAGCTCGCCGGTGGTGTTGCTGTGCTGAAGGCTGGTGCCGCAACTGAGGTTGAGCTGAAGGAACGCAAGCACCGCATTGAGGATGCTGTGCGTAACGCTAAGGCTGCTGTTGAGGAGGGTATCGTCCCCGGTGGTGGCGTTGCTCTGATTCAGGCTGGCGTGAAGGTCTTCGACAAGCTGGAGCTGACCGGTGACGAGGCTACCGGCGCGAACATTGTGCGCGTGGCTATTGATGCACCGCTGAAGCAGATCGCTGCTAACGCTGGTCTGGAGCCGGGCGTTGTGGTTGACCGCGTTCGTTCCCTGCCTGCTGGTACCGGTCTGAACGCTGCGACCGGCGAGTACGAGGATCTGATGGCTGCTGGTATTGCTGACCCGGTGAAGGTGACCCGTTCGGCTCTGCAGAACGCTGCGTCGATTGCTGGTCTGTTCCTGACCACTGAGGCTGTTGTTGCGAACAAGCCGGAGCCCGCTGGTGCGGCTGCTCCCGGTGCGGACGCAATGGGCGGAATGATGTAGTAAAAATTTATCCCTGATGGGGTAAATTTCTACGGAATCCGTGGCACGCGAAGCGTGACCCGGTGGTGACCTAACGCTGGTACCCAAACCGGCGCAGGTCCACGCATCCGTATGAGGCGGGGGCGGCTACCCATGAAGGGTGGCCGCCCCCGCTTTTGTGTGCCCATGCGTCCTGTCCCGGCGGTGGAGGCGGTAGAATGGCTCCTTATGGAATGCGCCTATTTTCGTGATGACCTCTGCTCCTCCTGCCCCAGCATTGAGACCGCCTACACCGCGCAGGTGCAGGCGAAGCAGGAGCACGCCCGCGCCCTGCTCGCTAACTACCCGCAGCTGCAGTGGCTGGACCCGGTGACCAGCGCGGAGGCGGGCTTCCGCAACAAGGCGAAGCTCGTGGTGGGTGGTTCGGCGAAGAACCCGACCCTCGGCATCGTGGATTACCGTACGGGCGCCTCCACGGATCTTGGCGCATGCCCGCTCTATATGGAGCCGATTCAGGCGGCTATTCCGGTGCTGCGTGAGCTGATTCAGCGCGCGGACCTGACCCCCTATGACATTCCGAATCGTCGCGGTGAGCTGAAGAATATTCTGGTGACTGCTTCGGCGGCGGGTGAGCTGATGGTGCGTTTCGTGTTGCGTTCGAAGAAGCTGCTGGTGCCGATTCGCCGTCAGATGGACTGGCTGCAGGAGCGGCTGCCGAACCTGGCGGTGCTGTCGGTGAACCTGCTGCGTGAGCCGGTGGCGCGCGTTGAGGGTGATGAGGAGATTATCCTTTCGGAGCGTCAGACTCTGCCGATGCAGGTGAACGACCTGACTCTGCATTTGCGTCCGCAGAGCTTCTTCCAGACGAACACGAAGGTTGCTGAGGCGATGTACGCGCAGGGTCGTGAGTGGGTGCGTGAGGTGGCTCCGCGCTCGCTGTGGGACCTGTACTGTGGCGTGGGTGGTTTTGCTCTGCATGCCGCTTCGGTGATGGACGGCGGCTCGGTGACGGGCATTGAGATTAGTGCGGAGGCGGTCGCTTCGGCGCAGCGCACGGTCGCTGAGTACGGCCTGGAGGGTGTGGACTTTTCGGCTCAGGATGCGCCGGAGTTCGCGGTGTCTTCTGGCACGGTGCCGCAGATGCTGGTGGTGAACCCGCCGCGCCGCGGTATTGGTGAGAGCTTGTGCGCGTGGATTGAGGGTTCGGGTATTGACCGCGTGGTATATTCGAGCTGTAACGCCGTGACTTTGGCGAAGGATCTGGGGCGCATGCCCTCGTTTGCGCCGGTGCAGGGCCGTGTGCTGGACATGTTCCCGCATACGGACCACTACGAGGTCATGGTGCTGCTGCAGAGGCAGTAGCGGCTTTTAGATGTGTAGGCGGTGGCGTCTCGGACGGTTGTGTCCGAGGCGCCACCGCCTTTTCATGCCCCCTAGCGGGCGTGAAATCCTGCGCCGCGAAATCCTAGGCGGCGAGAATACCCGCCACGTACGCCGCCTGACCCACGTGCTGCGCCGCATCGTCAATCATGCTGACCAGACGCACACCGCGAGTCACCGGCGGAGTCCACGAACGGTCAATAACCTCACTCAAATCAGCCTCGCTCAGCGTCTGTGCGTAGGCCGCGAGCGCCTCGCCGGTCGCCACAAGGTACTCCACCAGCAGGGCAGAATCTTCAACCACGATGGAACGCGCCTGCTCTGCGGCGTGGCTGTAGCCCATGGTGTCGCCCAGCTCGCCCAGGTTGAAGCGTTCCCTGAAGCCCTGAGCCTCCCAGATCTGCGGCTGACCGTTGAGGGCGGAGAGCTGCATGTCCATCTGTCGTCCGGCGTGCCAGAGCAGCCAGGCGATAGAGTTCGGGTGCCCGCCCGGGTGGGCGTTGAGCGCCTCGGGGGATAGCCCCTTGACGGCTACGGCGGCTTCGATACCGGGGCGGCTGGCGGCGTCACGCAGAATATCGTGGGTGTTCATGGAGTTCTCCTGAATTTGCTGGCTTCCTTTAGGCCGGCTTCTTGTAGGGAGCCGGGTAGTTTTAGTCTACGCCCGCGCGGGCTCTGAGGGGTGGCTGTGGAAGAAGGGAGGGGGCTTTGCTCACTTCCTAGCGGTGGGGGCGTGAATTGGGGTGGCAAGAAAAAATGTGGTGCACGGGAATAATGCTCATTTCTTTGCGTTGAACTCTGTGAAGACATCATCATCTAAATTTCACAGGAGAATATTATGACCACCCCCGCTCAGCTGCACTTTGACATGGTCGTCATTGGCTTCGGCAAGGGCGGCAAGACCCTCGCCGGCGCATACGCTAAGACCGGCAAGAACGTTGCCCTCATCGAACAGTCCACCGGCATGTACGGCGGCACCTGCATTAACATCGGTTGCGTACCCACCAAGGCGCTCGTGCACCGCGCCGACGAGTTCCGCGCCAGCGGCGAGCGTAGCCTTGAAGAGGCAAACGCTGCCTACGAATCCGCCGTGGTTTTCCGTGACAAGCTGACCGGCATGATGCGCGCCAAGAACCGCGAGATCCTGCTGTCCAACGAGACCGCTAAGCTCATTGACGGTCACGCACGTTTCATCTCCGACACCGAGGTTGAGGTCACCGCGGGCGAGGACACCCTGCGCGTTACCGCCGACTACTTCATCGTCAACACCGGTGCCGTGTCGGTTATCCCGCCGATTGAGGGTATCCGCGAATCTGAGCGTGTGCTCACCTCCACCGAGCTGCAGAAGCTCACCCCGCGCCCCAAGCGCCTGGGCATTATCGGTGGTGGCCCCATCGGTGTTGAGTTCGCCGGTATTTTCTCCTCCTACGGTACCGAGGTGACCATTCTGGACGGCGTACCCGCCCTCTTCGGCCGCTACGATGAGGACGTTGCCCAGATTGCCCGCGAGATTATCGCAGACCAGGACATTACCGCTCACACCGGCGTGCGTGTGCAGTCCTTCAAAGACGGCGCTGACTCGGTGACCGTGACCTACCTCGACTCCGAGGGCGCTACCCGGGAGCTGGAGGTGGACTACGTGATGGTTGCGACCGGCCGCAAGCCCGCCACCGAGGGTCTGGGCCTGGAGAACACCAGCATCGAAACCAACGACCACGGCGCAATTGTCGTGGATGAGCACCTGCGCAGCACCGTGCCGAACATTTTCGCGCTCGGTGACGTGAACGGCGGCCCGCAGTTCACCTACATCTCCATGGATGACTACCGCGTGGTGCTCTCCCAGCTGGTCGGTGACGGTTCCCGCTCCACTAAGGATCGCAAGGCAGTGGCTTCGACCATTTACATGAACCCGCCGCTGTCTTCCGTGGGTCTGACCGAGCGTGAGGCGATTGAGGCTGGCCACAAGGTGAAGGTCGCTTCGAAGCCGGTTGCCGCGGTTGCCGCGATGCCGCGCGCGAAGACCCAGGAGAACCCGCGCGGCATCATGAAGTTCGTGATTGACGCGCAGAGCGACCAGATTCTGGGTGCCCAGCTGCTGGTAATCGAGTCCATGGAGGTTATTAACCTGGTGGCTCTGGCGATGCGCCATGGCATTACTGCTTCGCAGCTGCGCGATGAGATTTACACTCACCCCTCGATCACTGAGGGTCTGAATGAGGTTCTTGCCGTCGCGGCGCCCGTGAACTAGTTGAACTAGAATCGCGGCTGAATTCCCGGTTCGTATAGCGTTTCTGCTTGTCTGAGTGCTTCCCTGCCCGTTCCGCCCGTTGTGCTATCAACGGGGGTGCGGGTGGGGAAGCATTTTTGTTAAAGTTCAGATATACCTTGTTGCTAAGTATGCCCTAAGATGGTTATGAGATAAGCGCAAGCTCACCGATTGGGTGGTCAGCGCGAGAGGGCTCGGAGGAGACACCCACTCGCTGCTACACCCACCACAGCGCACTGCCTGCGCCGCGCATACAACCGAAAAAACCATAGGCACGAACCGGGAGAATCATGGCACTGCCCAAAATCAAGCCCTACACCTACGTCGACCGTGAACACAGCAACCGCGTGAGCTGGCCCGTAGACCCCTCCCGCGCTGTACTGCTCGTGCACGACATGCAGGTACACTTCGTCCAGGCTTTCGAAGGCGCCAACCTGGGTGAGAGCAACGGCAACCCGGACGCCCAGATCAACATCGCCATTCGGAACCTGCGCCGCCTCATTGACGCCGCCCACGCCGCCGGAATCCCGGTCTACTACACCGCGCAGCCGCCGCGCCAGAACCCAGAAGACCGCCGCCTGCTCATCGACTTCTGGGGCGACGGCCTGCAGAACGACGAGTCCGCCCGTGTGCTCGACGAACTGGCACCCACCGACCGCGACACCATGCTGACCAAGTGGCGCTACTCCGCGTTCGTGCGCAGCCCCTTCGAAGACCTGCTCAAGGAGTCCGGTCGCGACCAGCTCATTATCGGCGGTGTGTACGCGCACATTGGCTGCCTGACCACCGCCCTGGAGGCGTTCATGCGTGATATTCAGCCGTTTATGGTTGCGGATGCGCTCGCCGACTTCTCGGAGGAGGAGCACCGCATAGCGTGCGAGTACGCTTCGGCTCGTTGCGCCCGCGTGCTGAACACCGCCGATGTACTCGCCGACCTGCATGCTGCAGAAGGTGCTGAGAAGGCTGAGACTGCTGAGGAGGCGCGCGCATGAGCTGGGTCATTGTGACCGGCGCGAACGGCGGTATTGGTGAGGCAACCGTCCACCAGCTCATTAAGAACGGCTATTCGGTGTTTGCGGCTGACCTTGCGGAGCAGCCCATTGCTTCCTTCGGTACCTACGGGGACGCGATCTTCCGCTACCGCACCGTAGACGTTACGAGCGAAGAGTCCGTCACCGCCCTCGCCAACGCTGTAGCGGCACTCGACGAACCCATCACCGGTGCCGTGCTCGCCGCGGGTATCGCCCACAGCCAGCCGCTGCTGGAAACCAGTTTCGACACCTGGAAGCGCTTGCACGCGGTCAACTCCGACGGCGTGTTCCTGTGCCTGCGCGAATTCGCGCGCATCATGATTGACCAGCAGGAAGCCGACCCGGCGAACAGTCGCTCCCTGGTGACGGTCGCCTCCAACGCGGCACGTGTGCCCCGCGCGGAGTTTGGCGCTTACGGTGCATCGAAGGCGTCGGCGGCGCGCGTGAGTTCCAGCTTCGGCCTGCAGCTTGCCGCGCACGGTATTCGCGTGAACTCGGTCTGCCCCGGCACCACCCGAACCCCCATGGTGACTGACGCCTGGGAGGGGGAGGACCGCTCCGCCCTGCCGGTTGCCGGTAATCCGCAAACGTTCCGCCTGGGCATTCCGCTGCGCCGTATTGCCGACCCGGCGGATATTGCGGCGGTCAACGCTTTCCTCATTTCTGAGGCGGCACGCCACATCACCATGCAGGAGATTGTCGCCGACGGCGGCGCGACCCTCTAACGGCACCCCGTGTCCGGCGTTTAGATGCCCGGCGCGAACCCACACACCACTGATAGAAGTACGATGACGAACCTTCCCGACTTTATCTTTGCCACCGGCACCCGCGTCCTGCGCGCATCCGGTGCGATGACCCCTGTCACCTTCGATAATGCCCTGGACGAGGCGAAACGTGCCGGTAGCGCCGTCGTGGGTCTGATCCCTTTTGACCCCGATATGCCCGCCTACCTCTTCGTGCCCGAACGCCTGGAGGAGCAGCAGGTGCCGGTCCCCGAGCAGACCGTGGCGCTTGCCGAGCCGGTATCGGTCACCGGACGGCAGAACGACCGGTTCCGTGCCGCCGTTGCGACCGCCGTGGAGCGCATGAAGGCGGGTGAGCTGAGCAAAATCGTGCTTTCGCGTGTGCTCACCGCCCGCTACGCACCCGGCGCTCTCAACCTGGAGGCGCTGTACAACAACCTGCGCGCCCAGCAGCGTTCCGCGTTCAACTTTGCGGTGCGCCTGCCCGAGGGTGAGCGCGGTATGAGCGGAAGCTACCTGATGGGCGCCTCCCCGGAGCTGGTGTTCCGCACCGAGGGCCGCGCATTTAAGACCCACCCGCTGGCCGGCAGCGCCCCGCGCATTGCCGAGCCCGGTAGCGCCGAGGACGAGGCGATTCGTGACCGCCTGTTCGCCTCCCCCAAGGACCGCCACGAGCACGCCTACGTCATCAACGATATTTCCGAGCGCCTGGCACCCATTGCCGAGGAGCTGAACGTGCCGCAGGTGCCTTCGCTGCTGCAGACCCCGCAGCTCTGGCACCTGGCGACCCCCATCGACGGCGTGCTGAAGGAGGGGCTGACCTGCTTGGACGGTGCCCGCGCGATCCACCCGACCCCCGCGATTTGCGGTGCCCCCACTGAGAAGGCGCTGGAACTGATTCGCCAGCTGGAGTCTTTCGAGCGCCGTTACTTTGGCGGCCTGGTCGGCTACATGGACGCCGAGGGTAACGGCGAGTGGGCGCTGGTGTTGCGCTGCGCCCAGGTCAGCCCGGACGAGGCGGTGCTGTACGCGGGTGCGGGTATTGTGGCTGAGTCCGACCCGGAGCTGGAGCACACGGAGACTGGCACGAAGCTCGGTAGCTTTGGTCGCGCCCTGGGCGTGGAGACCCTGGGTGAGGATACCCCTTAGGTTCTGCCTTGAACGCCTTGACGAGGCAGAATAAAACGACTGAATACGATGACTGAATAAAACGACGGAACGCGCTCGCTGGCATGGCGGGCGCGTTCCGTCGTTGTATCAGGTGTTAGGGGATTGAGCGCGGCTAATCGGTGAGCAGGCGCTTGAATTCCAGGGGAGTAGCCACCGGCAGAAGCTGAGCCTCAACCTGCGCGGGCTCACCCTCGGCAGGGTTCTCCACTGCCAGGGCGATGAGCATCTTCTGCGCGTGCTCGGGGCTCTCCGCGTCGGGGAGCGCTACGGGTACCCACTGCAGGCTAAAGCTTCGCTCGGCAACCTCGCCGCCCTGACTACTACCAGGGGGCGCGCTAAAGGTCGCTTGGGCGGTCAAGCTGTCCTGAATCAGTACGCGCAGGGCGGTCGGCTCGGAAGCGTTGCTGCCCAGAGGGTCCCCCGGGTCCTCCTCGTTCATGGCAAGTTCGAGCGCATCCAACAGGTCATCGGTGAGCTGCACCCGAACCAGGGACGGCACCACGCTCAGGCCGTGGCCGGTCGCCTTGAGCACCGCTTCCTTAGCGGTCCACAGCGCCACAGAGAGCAGGTGCAGTACGGGGGCGGGGCGTTCCTGCGCCACCCGCTCATAGAATGCGCGTTCTTCATTGGAGAGCGCCAGGCGCGCAAAACCGGAGAACAAGCGCGCATCCAGGGTCTCAACATCCACGCCAAGCACCGCCGAAGAATTACGACTAAACGCGCCCACGACCAGCGGATTCACCTGCGACATATTGAAATTCACGCCCGCAATACGTGGCTTACCGTGCTTCTTACCGCTGGTGCACAGGGTGCAGGAACGATCCACCTCAATCTCAGAAGCGGCGCTGGATGGCACATCCAGACGTGCCGCAGCCATGGCGCGCATGAGCGCCTGAGTGCTCAGGTAGCTGACCGCCGCCGTGGAGGTCGGCAACTGCGCCGCATGCTGCTGCTCAGCAAGCCCCAGGTAGCTCAACCAGCTAAAACGCAGGGAACCGTACATCGTACGGGTGGGAAGAGCGAAAATCTGCACGCGCTCGCTCGGACGGGCGGTAGGGCGCTCCGGGCGCTGTGCGCTGGGTGTTTCGGGGGCAGAATAGCTCATAGGTTTAGTGTACCCGCCCGGCATTACGGCAATTTGCGTTGCGAGGCTACTTGAGGTTGTCCACAGCGGCGACCATGCGCTACGCACCCTCGCCGCCGGTGCGGTAAAGTCATCACAGACATCATTACGGACAGCCGCCCGCACAATAGAGCGGCGGTACAGAAAGAAGGTACCGTGAACAGCACGCAAGAAATCATTGCCGCCGCAGACGGCTCGGCGCTGGGCAACCCCGGACCGGCGGGCTGGGCATGGTATATCGACGATGACCACTGGGCGAGCGGCGGCTGGGCGCACGGCACCAATAACATGGGTGAGCTCAAAGCTGTCCTGGACCTGTTCGAGGCGACCGCATCCCGCCCGGAGGCGAAGCTGCGCGTGTACTGCGATAGCCAGTACGTCATTAACTCGCTGACCAAGTGGATGTCCGGCTGGAAGAAGAAGGGCTGGAAGAAGTCTGACGGCAAGCCCGTGCTCAACCGCGATCTTCTGGAAGCGCTGGATCAGGCGCTGACTGGCCGCGACTACGAGTTTATTTGGGTGAAGGGCCACGCGGGTCACGAGCTCAACGAGAAGGCGGATTCCCTGGCGAATGGTGCTGCGCGCGCCT
Organism: Rothia sp. HMSC061E04; assembly: GCF_001813685.1. Taxonomy (NCBI): domain Bacteria; kingdom Bacillati; phylum Actinomycetota; class Actinomycetes; order Micrococcales; family Micrococcaceae; genus Rothia; species Rothia sp. HMSC061E04. Next base: position 85,304 of record NZ_KV813701.1, read on the forward strand.
ATCAGGAGGGCCGCGAACCTGCGCACGGCCCCGGCTTCGGTGCGGCTGCTGAACCTGCTACTGCGGCTGAGCCTGTGGAGGCTCCGGCTGTTGAAGTGCCGATTGTGAACGCTCCGTCCGCAGAACCTGCACTCTCTGACGTTGCCCTCTCTAAGCTGGCGCCCTCCGAGTCTTCCGCGGACGCCCACCTGCCCGTGCAGGAATTCACCGCAGCCGAGATTGAGAACGCCCAGCGAGGCGTGGAGAGCCTGCGCCTGTCCGGTCTGCTGCGCCCCGCCTCCGCGGTGAATGCCCCCGATCCGGAGGTGGTCCGCACCCGCAAGGAACAGCTGGCGCTCGCGGCAGAGCGCGCCGCCGAGCGTGACGCAAAGGCACTGGCGCGCCAGCAGGAAACCGCTCAGCAGGCATCCAGAGCCGCGCAGGCGGAAGAAGAGGATGACCTGACCGGTCTGGAAGAGTTCGCGGGCCTGGACCCGAACGATGTTGACCCGGCGGAACTTCTGGGCGAGACGGAAGAACATGCAGAAGAGCAGGCGGTAGAGCCCGCTCTAGAGCCCGCCGCGGCGCCCGCACAGACCGTAGAGCCCGCTCAGCCTGGTGCGCCTGTCCAGTCTGTTGCGCATACTCAGCCTTCTGTGCCTGCGCCCGTTGCTCCCGCCGCGCCTGCCCCGAACCCCGTTGTCCTGAACCCTGAGGAAGCCGCCGCCGCAGAACAACTACTCGAGAGCCGCGGCTCCGTCATGGAGGCGGCGCAGCTGGAGTCCATGCTGCACGAGCGTCTGGTGTGGGTGACCGCCACCGGCAAGTCGGTGTCCCGCTCCTCGGTGCTGCAGTACCGTGAACGCGCCTTCACCCAGCAGGGTGCCCCGCTCAAGCAGGGTGTGCAGGTGCTGGATTCTTCCAGCGTGCTGGTTATGGCGGCGGTTGCCACCGCGCGCGGTCGCGTGAGCCGTTCGAGCATCTGGCATTACGACGCTGAGCGCGGCCTGTGGCGTCTGCGTTTCCGTCAGGAGACCCCCGCCGCATAAAAGGTTCAATCGCCTGGTTCACGGGCTTCTGAGCTCTCAAAATTTCCGTACAATAAAACCCCGCCGCATCCTCAAATTGCGAGGATGCGGCGGGGTTTTTCTCAATAGATGTTCGCCGCCTTCTGGCGAATCTGGCAGGCGGTGTGCAGTGCGGTCGGGACCTTTTAGCTGCCCGGTCTGCCGTCTGCCTGCGGGTGGGCCTTAGAACCTGTAGCCCTGACCCCTTAGCCGACGAACATGGAGGCGTTAGCCTGCTCGGTGTCTGCGTAGTTTACGCCTGCACGGGTGAGTGCCTCGTTGATCTGGGTGATGGATGCTTCGACCTGGCGCTGGGTTGCGTGCCACTGGTCCAGTACGCCCTGGAAGTTGGCGGATGCGGAGCCGGTCCAGGAGCTCTGCAAATCGTGCAGGGATGCGGTCATACCGTTGACGTCTGCGGTGATGGATGCGACGTAGGATCGTGCCTGTGCGCTCTTGGCTGCGATGACTTCGGAATCGACATTGAACTGTGCCATGGTTTTTCTCCTTTGAGATTAGGTGGGGTGGGGTGGCTGCCCCGTTGTGGCGCTTGGGGTGTGGATCTCTGGAAGGGTTGAGTTCCTGACCGGAAGCTTGTTATCACTATATCTTTCAAAATGTATCAAATGAGCTGAAAAGTGATTATTAAATAAATCTGTGGATAAACCCGCCAGATTCACTCCAGCATCTCGAAAAAATCGAAAACCCTCCCGAAAATGACGCCGCCATGACGCGCGCTAGGTTGCCCACCCCCGCTGTTCTTGAGCCGCGCAGCTTCTCCTAACTCGCGCTCTCTTTACTCGCGCCGCCGCGAGCCATAGTCCCGCCTCCGGGGCACAGCAAAACCCCCGAACCGTAGAACACTCAAGTTCCACAATCCGGGGGTTTATGTATCAGTGCTATTTCATCAGCTAATCATCCGAGACGGGCGGCGGATAGAACGGCAAAGAAATCACGAAGGTAGCGCCGCCACCATCGGTCTCTTCAATGTGAATCCTACCCTCGTGCTGCTCGACAATCGCAGCCACAATGGACAGACCCAGACCCGTACCACCGGTCTCACGCGAACGTGAAGCATCGGTGCGGTAGAAACGCTCGAAGACGCGCTCGCGGTCTTCGCCGTGAATACCGGGGCCGTGGTCGCGCACCTCCAGCACGGACAGCGGGAAGCCGTGAACCTCTTCGCGTACGCCCACCGCAATCTCCAGGGGAGAGCCGTCGGGGGTGTAGCGCATGGCGTTGGTCAGCAGGTTCGCCACAACCTGACGCAGACGTGATTCGTCGCCGAGCACGGTCGCGGAGGTCGGCGCGACCTCTTCGTTCAGACCCACCAGGGACACCGCACGATCGGGTGCCGTAGCGTAGGCGTCGTTCGTAGCGTCCACCGCCAGGTTGAACAGGTCGAAGGGCGCCAGCTTGGATTCGCGGCGCTCATCAATACGCGCCAGGGTCAGCAGGTCTTCCACGAGCTGACCCATACGCTTGGACTCCGATTCGATGCGGCTCATCGCGGTAGCGACGGCCTCATCGGTCGGTAGCGCGCCCTGACGGTACAGCTCCGAGTAGCCTCGAATACTGACCAGCGGGGTGCGTAGCTCATGCGAAGCGTCACCCACGAAGCGGCGCATTTTCGCCTCGCTCTTCTCGCGGGCTTTGAAGAGCATTTCAATCTGGGTGAGCATCGTGTTCAGCGAAACCGCGAGGTTACCGATCTCGTTGCTGGGGTTGTAGTCCTCAATACGTTGAGAGAGGTCACCGGCAGCGATCTTGGCGGCGGTCTGCTCCACGCGAGCTAGCGGCTCGAAGGTGCGGGTCACAATCACCCAGGTCATCGCAATTGCGGAGGCGAGAGTCGCCAAGCCAAACGCGAAGGTCAGCACACCCACGAGGGCGACCACCTGGTTCGTTTGTTTCAGCGGCATGGCAATGATGAGGGAGGCCGCCTCCGGCAATCCTGAAGAGTCGTTGGCTTCAATGGGCACGGCGAGCACACGCCAATCGGAGGAGCTTCCCACCGAGTTGACGGTGACCGCCTCCTCGTTTTGCTTGCGAACCTTCTCTTCGGTCCAGCCCTGCAGCACCGGCTCGCTGAACTGACCGCTGTCCTCGGACTCGAGCGAGTACAGTACGTTGCCGTCCTTATCGAGCAGGTACAGGCGGTAGGTGCTCAGGGATTGTTCCTGATTGCCGGAGGGGCGCACGGTCGCCAGCTGCACGAGTGAGGGGGCGCTGTTCTTCATCTCTTCGTCTAGTTGGTGCACCATCTGGGCGCGCAGTGCGGAAATCGCCACCAGGCTCGTTACCGCAATGGAGAGGGCGATGAGCATGGAGGTGATGAGCACCAGCTGGGTGCGAAGGGAGAGAGACTGGGGGATCCGGTCGAGGGGTTTGAGCGCCACGTTAGCCTCGAGAACCGCGAATCATGTAGCCCACACCGCGCTTGGTGTGGATGAGCGGCTCGTGGTTTTCGCGGTTATTGTCGATCTTGCGGCGCAGGTACGAAATGTAGGACTCGACAATGGAGGAGTCGCCGTTGAAGTCGTACTCCCACACGTGGTCGAGAATCTGCGCCTTGGACAGCACGCGGTTGGCGTTGAGCATCAGGTAGTGCAGCAGGTTGAACTCGGTGGGGGAGAGGTCAATCTCTTCGTCACCGAGGAACACTTCGTGGGTGTCCACGTTCAGGGTGAGGGCGTCAACGCGCAATACGGCGTCGTCCTCCTCCTGGACGCTGCGGCTACGGCGCAGAATGGCGCGGATGCGGGCGATTACCTCGTCGAGGGAGAAGGGCTTGGTGACGTAGTCGTCGCCGCCGGCACCCAGACCGGTCACCTTGTCCTCGGTGGCGTCCTTTGCGGTCAGGAAGAGCACGGGGGTGGTGGTGCCGTTTTCGCGCAGGCGGCGGGTCACCTCGAAGCCGTCCATGCCGGGCATCATGACGTCCAGGACAATGAGGTCGGGTTTTTCGGCGTGCGCCTTTTCGAGGGCTTCGCGGCCGTTGCCGGCGGTAACTACTTCAAAACCGGCGAAACGCAGGGAGGTGGCGAGCAATTCAAGAATGTTGAACTCGTCATCGACGACTAGGAGTTTTGCTTCAGCAGACATACTCTATCTTTCTCTCTGAATGGCAGGCTGTACTGGATAAGTGAATGATGTGTGTGAGCTTGCGGCCCAAATCTTTATGCCCTGTTGCGGCGCATGACCGACAGGATGAGTGCGGCCATGAGTGTAATAAAGGCGACGGGGAGGAGGACCAGCGGAATCTGGCTCATGAGGGCGGGCGGCGCTGCCCCAACCCACTTCATCACGAGCATGGCAACTCCGGTGAGCAGACAGAGCAGGGCGAGAATCGCGCCGCCTGCACCGAGCCAGCGGATGGCTCCGGCGTAGGGCAGGGGTGCAGGGATCTGCTCTGCAGTGTTGTGCTTATCCTGTGCGGGTTCATTACTCATGGATTTAACGGTATCAGCTCACACACAGCTGTTCGTGGGCGAAGCCCCAGATTTAGCGGTTTGAGACCCAAATTCACAGCGTATGTGAAGCTTGGGGGAGCGGCCGCACTGTTTGCGCACGCGAGATGCTTTAATAGGGGTATGTCTGAACAGGTTATTGAACTGCTCCCCGAAACTACGCCCGCTACTGACGCGCCCGCAGAGTCCGTTGTGCCTTCTGCCGCGCCTGAGAGCGCTGACGAGGGTAGCGCTGTACCTGCTGAGACTCAGCCCTCCGTGAACGCTGAGGAACCTGAGATGGCTGAGGCACCTGCTGAAGAATCTACCGCTGAGGAATCTGCCTCCGGGGAATCTGCTGCCGAAGAAACCGCACAGAACGAAGACTCCACCCCCGACCCCTTCACCCCGCTGGATGAAGAGGTGGGCACCCCCTCCCTGGGTGTTCCGCACAAGCTGCGCCGCACCTCCAAGGTGGATGAGATTCTTGCCGCCGCTAAGGACGTAGCGTTGCAGGGTGTGCGAGAGATCGCCCCGGCACACGCTATCGGTCTGGTTCACCATGTGCGCGCCGAGGAAGAGCGTCTGAGCACTCACCTGTTTGAGTGTAGCCTGCCCGGTTACCGCGGCTGGTTCTGGTTTGCGACCCTCTCGCGTGCGCCTCGCTCCCGCGTGGCAACGATCTGCGAGGTGGGCCTGCTACCCGGCGACGATGCACTGATTGCGCCGGATTGGGTGCCGTGGGCTGACCGCGTTCGCCCGGAAGACCTGGAGGAGAACGCCGCGCAGGAGAACGCAGAGTCTGCTGAAACCGCTGAGGCAGAGGAATCTGCTGAGCTTGCAGGGAACAAAGCGGAAGAGAACGAATCTGCCGTGGAAGAAACCGCTGAGGCTGAGTCCGCAGAGTAAGCCTACCGTCTACTCCTCTTAATAAGGGGTGGGTTAGCAAAAGCGTATATATAAAGTGTCTTGAGTCGTCCAATGAGTTTTCATTGGGCGACTCAATGACTTAAGCCGTGGCAAAAGCCGCTGAAAAAGTACATAATAGATTATTGAATAAGTAACGACTTAGGCAGTGCTATCTAAGCACTGTTGCGGTGAAAGCTGGGAGAGATATATGACAGACCTCATCGATACCACAGAGATGTATTTGCGCACCATCCTCGAACTGGAGGAAGAGGGCATCGTCCCCATGCGTGCGCGCATCGCTGAACGACTCGAGCATTCCGGCCCGACCGTTTCCCAGACCGTGGCACGCATGGAGAAGCACGGCCTACTCACCGTTGAGCCGGATCGCCACCTCGAACTGACTGAGGAAGGCCGTCACAAGGCGGTCGAGGTCATGCGTAAGCACCGCCTGGCTGAGCGCCTGCTCTCCGACATTATTGGTCTGGAACTTGAGTACGTGCACGAAGAGGCATGCCGCTGGGAGCACGTCATGAGCGACAAGGTGGAGAAGCGTATCCTGGAGATGCTCAAGGATCCCAAGTTCTCCCCGTACGGTAACGCTATCCCCGGCCTGGAGGATCTGGGACACACTAGCGAGAAGAATGACGAGCGCACCGTGCCCATGTCCCTGGCTGCACGCGACTCCGGTCCCGAGGATCGTTTCACCATTTCTCGCTTCCCCGAGTCTATTCAGACTGACGTTGAGCTGCTGAAGTTGCTGGCTGACGTAGGTATTGTCTACGGCGCTTCGGTGTCCGTGGTTGCTGGCCAGAATGATGACGTGATTGTTCACGCCGATGGTGAAGAGGACACCCTCTCCCTGGATATGGACGTAGCAAACGCAATTGTGGTCAAGCGCGGTGGCAGCCTCTAAGTTCCAGTTTTGAGAGTCTACTAACCCGCTTCACGCTTTAAACGGTGGTACCGCCTTCTTACTTGAGGAGGCGGTACCACCGTTTTTTGTGCTGTTGATTCCCCGGGATCCGGCGCTGTCTTAGATAGTGGACGATTTAGCTCAATAATCGGCGCAAAACGCCGTATATAAGGGAAGAACCGGGCAAAAGCGGAGGAACGCGGCGTATTCGGGTTACAAAAGGTGGACTAAGCGACGTATATCAGTAGTTCAGACTACCCTCACGTGAGCGAGTATATACTCCTCTCTTAACTTTTTGGCAACTGCGCTTGAGTGCATTTTTCGTGTTTTTCGCTTAAATCTGAGGTTGAAATTGAGAGACACGCCGGCTTCTGGGCGAGTGATAGGGGCAAAACCTTAAGAGACGAGGCTCATTTTTAAGAGTTTTGAATCATGTCTTCAAGGGGCGGTAGTGCATTAAAAGCGAATGTGTATCCTTGTGAAACGCCTAGTCAAACGCCTTAAGTTGCTTAAGTGCCCGCAAATAAACGGGGTTCTGGTCGTCCAAACTCGCTCCGTTCCACCGGGGATGAAAGCTCAAAATTTAAGTCTGAATGAGGTGACAACTGGGAGTTTTCTGTGTATTCTCGATTTGTGCCAAAATCCTAATCGTAAGAGGGCACCGTCGAAGTGGTTCCGCTGAGTTCTGCCAACGCTTCGATGTAACGTCTACCCAATATGGCAGAAGCGGGGGACCCAATCCCCAAGCTGGGATACGGCTTCTCAATCGAGAAGCCTCGGGGCTAAGCCACTTCGGTGGCCGAGCGAATCCATGCTCGAGTCCGACAGCTTACCTCGTCAGGCAATGGAGGAATTACCAATGGCTAACAAGATCGTACGTACCGCAGGTGCAACCATCGCAGCAGGCGCACTCCTGCTCGGTTCGACCGTTCCCGCGAACGCATTCGCACAGATCCCCGCTGCAGCTGATCTGTCCTACGATTACACCAACTACGAATTCGACTACACCAGCTACAACACCCCCGCAACCACCTACGTTGCTCCCGCAGCAACCACGGCACCCGCAGTTGAGACCACCTACGTAGCACCCCAGGCTGAGACCCAGCAGGCTTACGTTGCACCCGTTGCAGCTCCGGCACCCGCAGCTTCCACCGGTAACGCATCCCGCGACGCAATCGTTGCAACCGCAATGAGCGGCCTGGGCGGTGCATACGTTTGGGGCGGCAAGACCTTCGGTGCATGGGACTGCTCTGGCTTCACCTCTTGGGTTTTTGCTCAGCACGGCATCAAGCTGACCGCTTTCACCTACGCAATGAAGAACGAGCTGCGCCCGACCGCTAACCCCCAGCCCGGCGACATCGTCTTCCAGAACGGCTACAGCCACGTTGGTATCTACCTGGGCAACGGCAAGATGATCTCCGCTCTAAACCCCACCAACGGTACCCTGGTGCACCCCACCTCCTGGATGTCCGTTGACGGCTACTACACCGCTCTCTAAGTCTTAGCGCATAAGAGCTGGATCTAGCCCAACATACTTCAAAAAGGCGTCTACCTCGCACGGGGTGGGCGCCTTTTGCGTACCCGAGATTTGCGTACCTGAGAGATTCCAAGAAAATACCGCCGAGAGTGCACCTTAATGTGGGCGCATTCTCGGCGGTATGCGTTGAGGCGTATGCGGCTAGGATGCCAGAGCCTGCAGAAGCCTCTGCGGGTCCAGTCCCCACTCGCTGAGCTCAGCATGCAGATTAGCCTGTGCGGGCTCCTCCCAGAGCTGCAGAGCCTCTTCGGAGAGAAAGATGCGCTTGCGACCCAGGATGGAACGCAGGAAGTTCGTACGACCGGTACGGAACGCCTCATCGTCAAAATGGGAGTACTCGCTACGCACCCCGCGCAGGTAGCGACGATAGCGTGCCGAATCAGCCGCCAGGATAGACATATCGGCATCGAGGAAAAACTGAATATCTGCCGGTTCATAGCCCGCCGGTAGGTCGGTAGACTCGGGAAGCTCGTGGGTTGCCGTGGCACGCACCAGAAGGCTCACCATCTGCAGCTCGTGTCCGGTAAGTAGACCCGCGGTGACTAGTGGTGCCAGGGAGGCGCTCGCCAGCTGCTCGCTGCGGCGCTCATCCTTACCCGGTGCGCCCTCATAGACCGCGTCGTGGAACCACGCCGCCAGAATCAACGCCAGGGGAGTAGAACCTGCCTGCGCGCGATGTGCGTAGAGGTGGTCCAGGTCGGTGAGCATCTGCGAAAGGTGCCCGCTGTGGTGGTAGGCGCGGTGCGGTTGCTCCCACGCCTGCAGCAGGCTCTCACCCAGTTCCGCCACCTGCGCCGTGAGTTGAGCTTGGTTCACGGCAGGGGCCTCCACATGCTTGAGGCGGGGTGTATTAAGGCGGGGCGCAAACGCCGCCTCCCAGGCGCGAAGCAGACGCGGGCGAATCTTTTCCGGGCGTTCCTTCAGGGGAATCCGTAGACCGCTGGCAATGAGCGTGCGAGTCAGCTGTGCACCGCTGAGCTCCTTTGCGCCCGCCCGAACCAGCTCATCGTAGAGGTGCGCCGGAACATCATAGTGGTCGCGGTCGAAGGCACGCTCACTGATGCCCGCCGCTGCGGCGAACTCGTGCAGTTCCGCCAGGGACACATCGGAGATGAGGTGTGAGAAGACGGTGCCGTGCGCGGGCCAGGTGGGTGGGTCAATGTAGATGCTCATTCGTATATTGTAGGAGCGGTTCTGCCGCCGGGTGCGGGTGTCTTCGGGCGGTGAACACAGGGCGGTGGACAAGGGCTGTGCTGACCTGCGGTGCGGAGTGCTTTATACTGGATAGGTACGCCCTCGTAGCTCAGGGGATAGAGCACTTCTCTCCTAAAGAAGGTGTCGGACGTTCGAATCGTCTCGGGGGCACACAGAACCGGCATTCACGCCGGTACGAGAAACCGCTCGTCGCTTGCATTAGTAGGCGCGGGCGGTTTCTCTGTTTCTGCACGTAACGAGTACTCAAGAAAACACGTTGTTATAGCTGAGACAGGTCAATCTTGCCCATCAGCAGGATCTTCTCGCGAGCGGCCTTATCCGTCATCAGCTCAGCAATATTATGCGGGACAACCTGCCAAGAAATACCCCAGCGATCTACACACCAGCCGCAACGCTCCGCCTCAGGTATAGCCGAGAGCTGCTCCCAATAGTAATCAACCTCCTCCTGAGTACGGCACGAAAGAACTACCGAAACCCCCGGCGTGAATGTGAAATCGTGGAAAGTGCCGGAATCAGCAGCCGCCATCCAGGTGCCGTGCAGGTTGAAGTCGGTAAACATGACCGCATCTGCCTCAAAGGGGCTACCTTCCGGATAGTGGTACAGGGTGCCGCAGCGGGCATCATCAAACATGGAAATCCAGCCGTTGGTGGCTTCTTCTGCATTGCCGTGATTCGTGCCGCCAAACATGAAAGAAGGCACGACGAAGGGTCGCGGGTCGCCTGCAGGATTGGTAAGCATCAGCTGCCAGGTCATACCGAAACGATCACGCACCCAGGCGTAGCGTGGGGAGAAAGGATACTCACCCAGTTCCATCAGCACACCGCCGGTACTTAGCTCTTCGTAGAGTTCATCGAGGTATGCTCGCGCTTGCGCCTCACCACCGAAGAGGAGCGGGTCAAAGTTTAGGATGCAACTGATGGACTGGTTCGGGACGTACCGGTCATCACCGTTAATGAGCGAGAGCTGGAAGCCGTGGATGCTTAGAGTCGTGAGTCCGGGCATCTGTTCCATGATGGAAGCATCGCGAAAAACCCTGGTATAGAACTGTGCCGCTTCGTCGGCTGAGCCATTGCACCATAGGGCTATTGAGAGGCTCGGAGATAAGGTCTGGGTCATGCGGTCATCCTAGCATGACTATTCTGTGCCACCGGGGTGCCGTTGCCGATTTAGGTTGTGAGGCTGATTGACTGAACGGGTGGGAGCCGCGGAGTAAATGCGGTAGCATGGAATATCGAACGTGTATTCTAGGCAGCGAGGTAGATGATGAGTGACAAGCCCGAACAGCAGAAGCAGCCCTTCATCGAACAGGACGGCCTGTTCGCCGCCGAACTCGTCACCCCCGCAGTACCGGTAGCAGATGATGAGCCGCCCTTCGACCCCTACTACGACGTACCCCCTGCCGAGGACGACTACTACGCCCCTCCCATGGACGCCGCAGTGATGGATGCTCCGGTGATGGAGGCGCCTGCACAGGACGTACCCGCCGCCCTGCCTACCGGCATGCCCGCCTACGGTACCCCTGCTACCAGCGCCCCTGCTACCAGTGCGCCCGTTCCTGAACCCGGCGCACCCGCAGCCTTCACCGCAGCAGACCCGCTCGGCGACTTCATGCCGCCCGCCTACCGCGTCGGCGGCTACGGCGAGGACTTCGACCCCGCCGACCCCTACGGCGAACGCGCCCACAGTCTCAACGCTGTGGACCCCGGCTCCCTCACCGTCGGGCTCAATGAACGCCAGGAAGAGGCCGTACTGCACTCCGGCTCGCCTCTGCTCATTGTCGCGGGCGCTGGCTCCGGCAAGACCCGCGTGCTCACCCACCGCATCGCCTACCTGCTCGCAACCCACCGCGCGACCCCCGGCCAGATTCTCGCCATCACCTTCACCAACAAGGCTGCCGCCGAAATGCGTGAACGTATTGAGGCACTGGTTGGCCCGCGCGCCAAGCACATGTGGATCTCGACTTTCCACAGCTTCTGCGTGCGTGTGCTGCGCCGTGAGGCCGCCGCCCTGGGCTTGAAGTCCACCTTCACCATCTACGATTCGACCGATTCGCAGCGCCTGCTGAGCCTCATCATTAAAGAGCTCAACCTAGACACCAAAAAGTTCACCGCCAAGGCAGTGGGTAACCGCATTTCTGCGCTGAAGAACGAGCTGGTCAGCGCCGAAGCATACGCATTCCGCGTGGCGATCGATAACCCGTACGAGAAGACTATCTCGCAGATTTACACCGTTTACACGCAGCGTCTGCGCGCCGCCAACTCCCTCGACTTTGACGATCTGATTGGCCGCACCGTCTTCTTGCTCAAGAAGTTCCCCGAAATCGCGAACTACTACCGCCGTAAGTTCCGCCACATCCTCGTGGACGAGTACCAGGACACCAACCACGCCCAGTACCAGCTCGTGCGTGAACTGGTCGGCGCCCACACGAAGGCCCCGGCTGACCGCGGCCCCTACCCGGACGCCGTGCCCCCTGCCGAGCTGACCGTGGTGGGTGACTCCGACCAGTCCATCTACGCCTTCCGCGGCGCTGATATCCGCAATATTACGGACTTCGAGAAGGACTACCCGAACGCCCACACGATTCTGCTGGAGCAGAACTACCGTTCCACGCAGAACATCCTCTCCGCGGCGAACGCGGTCATTGAACGCAACTCCGACCGTCGCCCCAAGAAGCTGTGGACCGCCTCCGGCGCGGGCGCGAAAATCATCGGTTACGTCGCCGAGTCTGAGCACGCCGAGGCACGCTACATCACCCGCGAAATTGACCGCCTTGCCGATGAGCACGGCGTGCAGCCCGGTGACGTCGCAATCTTCTACCGCACCAACGCGCAGTCCCGAACCCTCGAGGACATGCTCATGCGTGCCGGCCTGCCCTACCGCGTGGTCGGTGGCACCCGCTTCTACGAGCGTAAGGAAATCAAGGACGCCCTGGCGTACCTGCGCGCCCTGAGCAACCCCGATGACGACGTGAACGTGCGCCGCATCCTCAACGAACCCAAGCGCGGTATCGGTGCCAAATCTGAGTCCGTGGTGGCGGAGTACGCGAGTGCGAACCGCATCTCCTTCTACGCCGCCGCACGCCAGGCAGCCGACATCCCCGGCCTGGGCGCCGCCGCGGTCAAGAAGTACGCCGAGTTTGTGCGCCTCATGGACGACCTGGCGCAGATTGCCCGCACCGAACCCGCCGCAACCTGCCTGGAAGCGGTCCTGGAGCAGACCGGGTACCTGGCGGCTCTGCGCGCCTCCAAGGATATTCAGGACGAATCGCGCGTGGAGAACCTCTCCGAGCTACTTGACGCCATGGTCGAGTTCGAGACCGAGAACCCCGGCGCCGACCTGGAGCAGTTCCTCGAACACGTGGCTCTGGTCGCTGATGCCGACTCAATCCCGAACCGCCCCGCCAGTGCGGAGGGCGAGAACGCCTCCGCCGCACAGATTGCCGCCGAAGCCGCCGAGGCGAAGGCACAGGGCATGGTCACCCTCATGACCCTGCACACCGCCAAGGGTCTGGAGTTCCCCGTGGTGTTCCTGACCGGCATGGAGCACGGCCTGTTCCCGCATCAGCGTGCCCTGACCGATGAGAAGGAAATGAGCGAGGAACGCCGCCTGGCGTACGTGGGTCTGACCCGCGCCATGGAGCGCCTGTACCTGACCCGCTCGGAAACCCGCACCATGTGGGGTAAGAGCCAGTTCAACCCGCCCTCGCCCTTCCTAGAGGAAATTCCGGAGGAGCTCATCGAGTGGAAACGCACCGCCGGTTTCTCGGGTTTTGGCGCCTCCGGTATGGGTGCGTATGGCGCTCGCGGCAGTTCCTATGGCGGCAGCTCCTACGGCAACTCGTACGGTGGCGGCTATTCGGGTGGTTCCCGTTCCGGCTACGGTTCCGGCGGCTACTCGGGTGGTTACAGCTCGGGCGGCTATGGCTCGAGCGGGTACAGTTCCGGTGGCTCGCGCGGCTCATACGACCCCTACGAGTCTCGCCCCGCACGCCGCTCCGAGCCGTCCACCGCGGATATTAACGGCTCGGCAAGCTACGGGCTGGCGGCGGCCACCTCGAAGGTGACGAACCGTTCCCGCGTGCACCAGAGTAAGGAAATCCCGACTCTGGCGGTCGGCGATACCGTGCGCCACACCAAGTTCGGTGAGGGCCGCGTACTCGCTGTTGAGGGTAGCGGCGATAAGACCGTGGCGAAGGTTCGCTTCGGCTCGGAGGAGAAGCGCCTGCTGCTGCGTTACGCGCCGCTGGAGAAAGTGAGCTAACGCGTCAGGGGCGAGAACCTGACAACGCCGGTGGAGGGGCGGGTATCTGAGGGTGCCCGCCCCGCTTTTGTGCGCCGTGTCGGGCGTGTTGTCCGCCTGCGGAGAAGGGCGCGGGGATGCTTCGGCGCTGGGCGGTAAAGGTTGCGTGTTCGCCGGTATTTCGCGGCGAATGAGGGTGCCCGGAGACGGGCGTATCTTCCGGTATGTGACCTTTGGGTGAAACCTACCCAAAATATTTGTGAGCTGAGTCGCTAAAATCTCAGATTTGGGGTTCCGTGAGTGCGAGCTCATGCCGAATCCGATAGAGTAGAGACGAGAGAAATTCCCCGCGTCAATGATGCGTGTGCGCCGGGTGCGAGAGACCCCTATCGCACCGTAACGGGCACACGGGGGAACCTCCTCTAATGACCAGGCCGAGTGCACCAGTACTCGGCACCACTTCGAAGAAGAAGGACACCTGTGGACCTTTTCGAATACCAGGCGCGCGATCTCTTCGCAAAGCACGGCGTACCCGTGCTCAAGGGCATTGTTGCGACCACCCCTGAAGAAGCAAAGGCAGCAGCTGAGGAAATTGGCGGCCTGACCGTCATTAAGGCTCAGGTTAAGACCGGCGGCCGCGGTAAGGCTGGCGGCGTTAAGCTCGCAAAGTCCCCCGAAGAAGCTTACGAGCACGCTAAGGCAATTCTCGGCATGAACATTAAGGGCCACACCGTTCACCGCGTGCTGGTCGCTGACGGCGCAGACATCGCCGAAGAATACTACTTCTCCCTCCTGCTGGACCGTGCAAACCGCTCCTACCTGGCAATGTGCTCGGTAGAAGGCGGTATGGAAATTGAGCAGCTCGCTGCTGAGCGCCCCGAGGCACTGGCAAAGATCGAGGTTGACCCGCTGGTCGGCCTGGACCAGGCTAAGGCTGAGGAAATTGCTAAGGCAGCAGGTTTCTCCGCAGAACTGCAGGAGAAGGTTGTTCCCGTTCTCGTCAAGCTGGGCGAAGTCTACACCAAGGAAGACGCAACCCTGGTTGAGGTTAACCCCCTCGTTCTGACCCCCGAGGGTACCATCCTCGCCCTGGACGGCAAGGTCTCCCTGGACGACAACGCAGAATTCCGCCAGCCCGAGCACGAGGCTCTCGTGGACAAGTCCGCTGAGAACCCGCTGGAAGCTAAGGCAAAGCAGTTCGACCTGAACTACGTGAAGCTGGACGGCGAGGTCGGCATCGTTGGTAACGGTGCAGGTCTGGTTATGTCCACCCTGGACGTCGTTGCATACGCTGGTGAGAACCACGGCAACGTCAAGCCCGCAAACTTCCTTGATATTGGTGGCGGCGCGTCCGCTGAGGTTATGGCTGCCGGCCTGGAAATCATTCTGGGCGACGAGCAGGTCAAGAGCGTTTTCGTGAACGTCTTCGGCGGCATCACCGCATGTGACGCAGTGGCAGACGGCATTGTGAAGGCTCTGGAGATTCTGGGCGACGCAGCAACCAAGCCCCTGGTTGTGCGCCTGGACGGCAACAACGTTGCTGAGGGTCGCCGCATCCTCTCCGAGGCGAACCACCCGCTGGTTGTTCTGGCTGAGACCATGGACTCCGGCGCTGACAAGGCAGCAGAGCTCGCTCACAAGGCGTAATCGCCAGCAAAGGATTTCAAGGAAGTAATATGTCTATCTTTGTGAACAAGGACTCCAAGGTCATCGTTCAGGGCATCACCGGTGGCGAGGGTACCAAGCACACCGCACGCATGCTCGCAGCAGGCACCAACATTGTGGGCGGCGTGAACGCTCGCAAGGCTGGCACCACCGTCACCCACAAGGCGAAGGATGGCTCCGATATTGAGCTGAATGTGTACGGTTCCGTAGCTGAGGCTATTGAGAAGACCGGCGCGAACGTCTCCATCGTCTTCGTTCCCCCGGCTTTCACTAAGGCAGCAGTTCTCGAGGCTATCGAGGCTAAGATTGGTCTCGTTGTCGTCATCACCGAGGGCGTTCCGGTTCAGGACTCTGCAGAGTTCTGGGCAGCGGCTAAGGCATCCGTGGACGAGAACGGCAAGCAGATCACCCGCATCATCGGCCCCAACTGCCCCGGCATCATCTCCCCTGAGGAGTGCCTGGTTGGTATTATCCCGGCGAACATCACCGGTAAGGGCAAGATTGGTCTGGTCTCCAAGTCCGGTACCCTGACCTACCAGCTGATGTACGAACTGTCCGACATTGGTTTCACCACCGCTATCGGTATTGGTGGCGACCCGATCATCGGCACCACCCACATCGACGCTCTGGAAGCTTTCGAAGCTGACCCCGAGACCGAAGCAATCGTCATGATTGGTGAGATCGGTGGTGATGCTGAGGAGCGTGCTGCAGAGTACATCAAGGCGAACGTGACCAAGCCCGTCGTTGGTTACATCGCAGGCTTCACCGCTCCTGAGGGCAAGACCATGGGCCATGCAGGCGCTATTGTCTCCGGTTCCTCCGGTACCGCTCAGGCGAAGAAGGAAGCTCTGGAAGCAGCAGGCGTGAAGGTCGGTAAGACCCCCTCCGAGGCTGCAAACCTGATGCGCGAAATCTTCGCTAACAAGTAGGCAACTGTCTGTTCTAACTAGCAGTAAGGCCCCCAATCTCTTGAGGTTGGGGGCCTTACTGCTATATCTCAGCAAGGCTACATCAGCGATTTAGCTTCCGTTAGATCACTAAAACCCTTATAACTGTAGGTAAAGCTCGAAATATTGCCAGAAATGTAGTTTTTGCAACCGGTTGAAGTTGTGGTGTATGTGCCCCCTGTGCCAGTAGAGTTAGAAAATGAAACTGACCAAACAGGTGCTGAATAGATACCTTCATCAAAGGTAAAACTCTGGGTACTGGTTGAACCAGTAGCAGTATAGTTCCAGCCATTTGTGGGGGTGTAGTTTACACTGGTGGTATATGCAGTAGGATCGTGGTAGCCGGTGGGCATAGCATCAGCAGCAGGTTGCTTGTAGTCTTCGACATAGATAGTGAAAGCTGAAGAAGTTACGGTCTCATTGGGGGCGAGAACTGTAATCTCGAGCTGAGTGCTGTTCAAATCCCAGTAAGCGCCTGTGGCAGAAGTAGTTTCGGCTTCACCCCAGAAGAAGTAGGTACTGCCGCCCTGCATCATGGCCTGGGGGTCACCGCAGATAGAAGCTGCGTAGGCGGGAATCACGGAGGTGGCAACCACTGCGGGGGTTGCCCAGGCTGTGCCCTTAACGAGTGTGCGGCGGGGAGTGTAGTAGACACAGGTATCCTCTAATATCTAAGTATTGTGCTTGTGAAACCCTGTTAGTCTATCGAGAAATCCCTGTTCCTCCTCCGCGTCTGTAGCACAAAACTCACATGAATAGAGCAATAGCTGTCCAGTAAATTGATACGGGAGGGCTCTGGCTTAGATTTGTGCCTGGCCGGGCTGCCGTGCTATCGACTAGCCCGGGGCAGAACAATACAGATACTTAGATATGAGTATCGGCCAGAATTCTAATCATATTCATCTATCGGGGTGTACTGCCATGCTCCGTCAAAGGTGCCGGAAGCACCGTTATCTGTCGTCCAGGTACCCATGTAGCGGGCATGGTAATAGTCGCGGGCAGCTGTTGATACAGGGATGCAAGAATCCGTGAGATAGGAGGTGACGGCTAAGTTACTTCCAGGCCAAGCAATGGTTTGTGAAGAAGCGGTTGTCTCGGTCATTGAACTAGCCCAGGTGAAAGTAAAAATATCCAAGGCCACCCCCCCATTGATGGTTTGATTACGCTGTACCCCCGAGTACACCCAGTTAGCGTTTTGACTGGTGAAGTAGTCGATAGTTCCGGCAGAAAGGCAATCTGAAAACGGAAATTATTAGACAGCGTCACGGTGGTCTGCGGCGCTACAGGGTTCTCGGGGACGATGGTGAACCCGTTAGGGCCCGGTGCTTCCTTGTAGTAGGAGGTGACCCTATTTGTATAGATCCTTGCATAGCCGCTGTTGCAGTTTTTGTACGTGTACTTCGGCCTACGTACCAGGTTGCATTGAAGACGTAGGACTGTGAGGCGGCATAGGTGGGGATGGCGGTGGTTGCCAGCACGGCGGGGGCTGCCCAGGCAGAGCCTTTTGCAAGTCTGCGGCAGAAATGGTGGTCATCGGGGATTCCTAGGGTGAAGGAGTGTGTAGCGTGAGCGGGGAGCTAGTAACACATTAGGGCGTATGAGTTATTAAAAATAGCCAAGAAGTGCATTTTCCCCTGTATTTTTAAGGATTCCCCTGGGTTTTAGCGCCCTAATGGCGCATTTAATCAATATAAACGTGTTGTTAAATTTTAGTTTCTAGGGTTCTTGAAGCGGGTGCGAAGTCGATGATGCTCTCTAGCGGAGCGTGCTGAGATAGTGCTTTCGGTCAGAAAGAAAGCCCCTGTCGCGCTGAGCGACAGGGGCTGAGATTACGCAAAGTTGGTGCGCTGGATGAGAGATATGTCCTCGAAGCTTCGCCCGTTATCCAGGGTGGCGCTGAAAATGTAGCCGCCGTAGACGTAGTTGTTGGTACTGCGCGGCCTGATTCGTGACGCGAATCGCAGCGCTATTTTGGTGCCGGGCCAGGTTGCAGATGACTTTTCTTCGACAACCTTATTGGTGAGCGGGCCGGTAAAGGTCATCCGGTAGACGTTGAATCCCGACGTGCTGAATTCTACTCCATCGATCGTCGGTAGCGTAGGAAGGTCGACCCGGGTGGGGGCTGTCCAGG
>NZ_KV813701.1:103455-103741 GCF_001813685.1 Rothia sp. HMSC061E04
AGGATCCACCTGCCTCGCTTGCGCTGAGATCGATAACACCCTCCTGGTCGAGGTTAGCGGGAATGGCCACGTAGTAGTGCAGATAGCTGAGGGTGGCCATGGCGTCCGTACCATCGGAGCCGGTGTAGGCGAGGGAGAAACCTGCGAGTTCCGGGGCGACGGGTGCCATGGTGTGTACCTTGCTGGAGTACCAGTTATCCCGGAAGTTGTACGTGAGTGACGCAGTCTGGCTTTGTGCAAAGTAGTACGAGGGCCGCGATGCTGCGTAGGCGGGGATGGCGGTGGT
>NZ_KV813702.1:0-69012 GCF_001813685.1 Rothia sp. HMSC061E04
TCAATGCTTTATGCATCAAATATCTCTGCACCCGCGGAGGTGCCGCTTCTGCAGAATTTGTGCCATGGTTTAACGTCTTCTGCCATGGTTTTTAACTACGACGAAAGACACTAACCTATGGCATAAATCCGTAACCCATGACCGAATCTCCGGCTGCGCCAGGTAGATGAGAGCTGGTTATGGGTTATGCCTTGCCTTTTCGTCGATAGGTTAGTGTCTTCACTGCGGGTTAAAGACCCACGGTGAAGGCACTAACCTATCGAAAACCTCGGTCTAAAAAACAGAGCGGCCCCGGATGCACACACATTCGGGGCCGCCTGCTGCGGTTATTTAGAGCCTACGAGGCAATCTTCGCGATCTGGAACATGGACGTCGGCATCGGCCGGTCCAACGACCAGCGAATATGCATCGGCTTGGAGCCCTCGTGAGAAATGTATTTCACGGTGCCCAGGCACATGTAGGGTTCGGGGCCGAGCCTATTCTCCCTGTGCTGGCGGGCGAAGAGCACGATGCGTCGGCCTCGCTCCTCGTGATGCTGGAAGAGCTGACCCGTCGGACTTTCGGGGGTTGTCGCGCTCTGCGAATCCCATGCGAACTCGTCAGTGCTGATGGCGTAGTCCTTGTACATGGTGGCCGGGGAGAAGTGCTTCTCAGATTTCTCCAGCGTCACCAGTAGCGCGGTGGTGTTCGTCGGGTCGAAGGGTACGACACCGTTGACCACGCCGCCGGGTACCTTGAAGTTCTCCTCCTGACCGCCCAGTCCAGCGAATAGTTCCTCACGGGAGTAGAGGGCGTGAGTGCGCAGGGGGACGCCTTCACCCTCAAAGAGCGGCAAGGTGGAGGTGGTATCCGTACCGGCGTTAAAGTTCCAGACGCTCTCCATCTCCTGCAGCATGCCGCGGTTCTTACGCAGAGTTGCCAGGCCCTCGTCGAGGCTGAACTTCTCAGAGGAACCGTCCCACTTGGCCTTCGGCCAGATGGAGAACAGAAGCATCCATGCGTGGCGGCGCTGTTCATCGGTCATGTCCTGCTCTAGGATGTCCGTGTTCAGTAGCTCCAGGTATGCGTTAATGCGGAACGTGTCGTGCACGTGCGTGAGTGCCTTGACGCGCTTATTCGTCTCGACGGCCACGTTGTCCTGGAAGGGAACCACCAGGTCGGGGTACAGTTCACTCGCGGCCAGGAGGCTGGTCCAGGTCGTTGCGACGGGCTTAGTGACACCGGGCAGGGTCACCTTGCTGTTGCGGCCGTAAATCTGCGGCAGTCCCAACCCGTAGCGGTTGATGAAGTCAATGACGGTGGGGCGAATATCGAGGTCCGTGGAGTTTCGGCGCATATCTTCCAGGTAGCTCTTTGCGGTGTCGATGAGGGCGCTCTGGTTCATGCGTAGGGACTCGCGAATCTTCTTGATGACCTGCTTCTGAGTCATCTCGTCCAGGTGGAAGTGGCAGCCAGCCGGCAGCTCGGGGCTCTCAATATCCTGCTCGGCCAGGGTGCCCTGTCGTACAAAGGCGCGGTACTTGTGGTGAACCATGAAGTTCTTGTTCTGGTGTCCCACGAAGTCGAGGACCGTCAGAACAGACTTCAACGGCGCACGGCGCAGGCCGCGGCCCAGCTGCTGCAGGAAGAGGGTGAGCGACTGGGTGGGGCGCAGCATCAGGAGGGTATCGACGCTCGGAATGTCGACGCCCTCGTTGAACAGGTCCACGGTGAAGATCGTGGTCAGCTCGTGCGCTTCGTCTGCAAGGTTCTTCATGACCTCGGCGCGACGCTCGGCGGAATCTGTACCGACCAAGAAGTCGGCAGGAATACCCACCTCGTTGAATTTCTGCGCCATGTATTCGGCGTGCTTCACGCTCACGCAGAACCCGAGTGCCTTCATGCGTAGGGGGTTGTCGACCTTCTCGCGTAGCTCCTCCACGATGATGCGCAGGCGGCGTTCAGCTTCGCCCTTGGTGTACAGGTTCTCCAGGGCGTTTTCGTCGTACCGGCCACCCCGAACGTTGATGCGGCGCAGGTCGGTGCCGTCGGCAATACCGAAGTACTGGAAGGGTACGAGGAGGTGGTCTTCGAGTGCGTCCCATAGGCGGATTGAGGTTGCCACGTAACCGTCAAAGTACTTGTCGGCGATGTTTACCCCGTCTTCTCGCTCGGGGGTTGCGGTCAGGCCGATAAATTCACGGGGCTCAAAATAGTTGAAAACTTTGTCCCAGCTGGCGGCCTTAATGTGGTGGCATTCGTCCATGATGATGACGTCGAAATAGTCCGGCGCGTAACTTTCGAGGGCGGCACCTGACAACGTTTGAACGGTCGCAAAAACAGCCTCATTATATTCGGGCTTTTTGCCGCCGGTCAGGAGCTCACCGAAATTACCTTTAAGCATGACGTCGCCGAAAGTGCGGCGCGCCTGGTCAAGGATTTCTTTTCGGTGTGCAATGAAAAGCAGCTTCAGCTTTTTGCCGTACTGCTCGCAGAGGCGCCTGTAGTCGAGAGCCGAGAACACGGTTTTGCCGGTGCCGGTTGCGGCCACGGCGAGGTTACGGTGGCGGCCCTTAGAACGAGCGTTCTGCATTTCTTCGAGCATGCGCGCCTGATGCGGGAACGGGTGCACATCCAGCAGGGACGAGTCGATATCGTACTCCAGGCCCTTGCTTTTACGGCCGGTAATATCGGCCTTGGCTAGGGCGGTGTCGAGCTCCTGCTTCTCCTTGTCAGAGGCGGTGTAAGAGGTGAAATCACCGCTCTTCCAGTAGCTTTCAAACAGGCCTTCAAACTGGCGGATTAGGCCGGGCGTAATCGGGCTGGAGATGCGAACATTCCACTCCAGTCCGTCAGTGAGTGCGGCACTGGACAGGTTCGAGCTGCCCACATAGCCGGTGGACATGCCGGTATTGCGGTGGAACAGCCAAGCCTTCGCGTGCAGGCGGGTGCTGTCGCCCTGGTAACTGATTTTTACCTCGGCACCGTACTCTTCAACGAGGCGGTCGATAGCCTTGCGGTCGGTTGCGCCCATGTAGGTGGTGGTAATAATGCGGAAAGGAATACCGCGATTTTTAATAGCTTTAAGCTGCTCACTCAAACTATTAACGCCGGACATTTTAAGAAATGAGCAGAGCAAATCTACGCGGTCTGCACTTTCTAATTCTTTCTGAATTTCAGTATTGAGATTCAGGTCTTTAGAAGTATTCGTCATCAGAGCAACGTCGCTCAGAGGAATATCGGGGCGCGTAGTTTTTGCGTCAGTGAGGGCGAGCTCGCGCATCTGAATTACGTTGCTGTCGTCATCGGTCAGCAATGAATCGTTCTGCTCTTCGGCATCCTGCGGCAGGAGCTCCATCATGCGGTTGATGAGTTCCACCTGGTCTGCGGGGGTTTTGAGGCTTTCGAGGGCGGGGGCCAGCTGGGTGGCGAAGAACTGGGTGAGCAGTTCGGGGATGTTGTAGTCGTCCTTTTGGAGGATTTCTTCCTGCCATTGTGCGCCTTCGGGGATGGTGCGGCCCATGAGCGATGCGCTCTTGAGGTGTTCGTAGAGTCCCAGGGGGAGAGTTTCATCAGTCGTGGTCATAGCAGCAGCCTAGCAGCCCGGGCGGTTTGCCGCTGCCTGGGCGGTCACCGGCTCACGGGGTAGGGGGGCGGCGAAATTCTGTAATTACAAAAAATCGGGCGGCTCCTGCATGCATCCCTCCTTAAAAAGCCACATGTGTTTCGAGAAGCCACGTAATATGTTGCTTTTCGAAACACATGTGGCTTCTCGGCGATTAAACTCGGCGCACCAAACACCCCGCCCCGCACGCAGAACACACCAGCCCAAACGCTATTGATTCGCATCACACACCGGTGTTCTTAGGTATCCTTGGGGTAACACTCAGACAGAAGCCCGCCCTCAACCTCGAAAGGGGCCGCATGAAAACCTTCTGGACCAACCTACCCCTCACCATCCGCGCGGCAGTCATCTTCTGCTACGCCTACGCCGCGGTGCGCATCCTCAACCTCTTCGCTGAGGCAGGCACCGCACCGCTGACCCCGCGCACGCTCCTTGATGGTGCCCTCACCGCGGCTGTCGTCGTCGGTGCTCTCGCCCTGTATCTGGGTAACGCCCTGGGTGCCGCCCTCCGTGCCCGGCGAGAAGGCTACGAGCCCCGCCCGGTCGGCATCATCGTTGCCTACGCGCTTTTCGTGGCGGTGTGCACCTACCTTATCTGCCGCCTCATAGCCTACACCGTGGAGGCGGGGCTCACCTGGCTTTTCCCGCCCGCCCTCGACTCGGTTCTGGTCGCGGTGGGTATGGCTGTTCTTGGCGTGATTAACTATGTGCGCCTCGACCGAGCATATCCCGACCGCCGCAAAGACTAACCGGGGGAGCGGCCCCCAAAAAAATCCCTGTAATTACAAAAAATCTCCCGCACCGGGTGGAGCACACCTCCAAGGCATGCCCCGCCCAGTGCGGGAGATTTCTATATCAACGGAACGCCGCAGCCTTCACGCTACAGCGCCGTGTGCACCTTACAGGCTCTGTGCCTGAATTGCGGTGATCGCAACGGTGTTGATGATGTCCTCAACGGTGGTACCGCGCGACAGGTCGTTCACGGGCTTACGCAGACCCTGCAGAACCGGGCCCACAGCGGCAGCACCCGAAGACTGCTGAACAGCCTTGTAGGTGTTGTTACCGGTGTTCAGGTCGGGGAAGACGAACACGGTAGCCTGACCAGCGACCTCGCTGCCGGGCAGCTTGGTCGACGCAATGGACATGTTCGAAGCAGCGTCGTACTGGATCGGGCCCTCAACCGCGAAGTCGGGGTTCGATGCGCGCACGAGCTCGGTTGCCTCACGCACAACATCCACGTCTGCGCCAGCGCCGGAGGTGCCGGTCGAGTAGGACAGCATAGCAACCTTGGGGGTCACGCCGAACTGGCGTGCAGTCTCTGCGGATGCCTTCGCGATGTCGGCGAGCTGCTCTGCGTTGGGGTTCGGGTTCACTGCGCAGTCGCCGTAGACCAGAACGCGGTCTTCCATCAGCATGAGGAAGACGGAGGAGACGATCTTGGTGCCGGGGCGGGTCTTGATGAACTCGAGCGAGGGGCGGATAGTGTTCGCGGTGGTGTTCACAGCACCGGAAACCATGCCGTCGGCGATGCCCTTGTAGACGAGCATGGTGCCGAAGTACGAGGGGTCGGTCATGCGCTCGCGAGCAGCCTCAATGGTGACGCCCTTGTGCGCACGCAGCTCAGCGTAGGTTGCTGCGAAGTCTTCGGTGTACTCGTTGTTTTCGATGTCGATGATGCGAATCGAGCTGGGCAGTTCGATACCTTCGGCCTGGCAAATCTCTGCGATCTTGGCGGGGTTGCCAAGCAGGATCAGGTCGCAGAAGTCGCGGCGTGCAATGATTTCGGATGCACGCAGGATTCGCACGTCGTAACCCTCAGGCAGGACCACGGAGCGGCGGTTTGCGCGTGCGGTCTCGATGAGGTTGTGCAGGAAGCGCAGCGGGGTCATGGATGCGGGGCGCTCAATTTCGAGGCGTGCGAGCAGTTCGTCCTTGTTGACGTGCTCGTCCCAGCCGCCCATTGCTGCTGCGAGCTTGCGCTGGTGGCCGCTTTCGAGGGTGCCGCGGACGCGGGAGACTGCGCGTGCGGACTTGAAGGTGTCCTTGGTGGTGGACAGCACGGGGAACGGTGCGTTGTCGATGAGGGAGCCGACTGCGGTGTTCTTGCCGGGCAGTGAGTCCAGGCCGCCGGTGAGCAGCACGCCGGAGGGTGCGGGGAAGGTCGGTGCCAGTGCGGATGCGAGGGTTGCTGCGACGATGTCTGCACGGTCGCCGGGGACGATAACGAAGTCGCCGTCGACGAACTGGTTGAGGAAGTTGGAGACGTTCATTGCTGCGACCTTGATGCCGTGGATGTCGCGGCTGAGGTCTTCTGCCTTGATGCCTTCGGTGTCGAGCTTGAGGGCTTCGGCAACTTCACCGACGGTGGGTGCGGTCAGTTCGGGGATTTCGGGCAGTACGTAGACGGGCAGGTTTGCGTCGCCGCGCTTGACGGAGTTCTCGATTTCTTCGCGCAGTTCGGGTTCTGCGCGGCCGACGATGATGGCGAGCAGGTCTGCCTTGGAGGCGAGCAGCTCGGTGCGTGCCACGTCAACGGCGGTGACTGCTTCCTCGACGGTTGCTTCCTGTGCGCCGACGATAGCGACGACGGGCAGGCCCAGGTCGCGTGCAATCTGGACGTTCAGGTCGAATTCGACTGCGAGCGCGTTGGCGGGCAGGTAGACGCCGTCGACGATTACGACGTCGCTGTTTGCAGCGACCTTCTCGTAGGCGGAGACCGCACGTGCGGAGATTTCTTCGGTGTCGCCTTCTGCGATGAGTGCGAGTGCGTCGGTCATGGAGACTGCGCCGCCGACCTGCTCTTCAGTCAGGCCGAAGTGTTCACGGATGAGGCGTGCCATGGGGTCGTCGGCGATGGTTGCGCCGTCGAAGACGGGGCGGAAGAAGCCGACGCGGTCTGCGCGCTTGATGAGGGAGTCTGCTAGACCCAGGGCTACGAGGGACTTGCCCGAGTTCTGGGACATAGCGGAGAGGTAAAGACCGGTGGTCATTGTTTTACTGTCCTTCTATGCGATGTTCGGCGCTGGGTCCCGCGGTTGCGCAGGGGTGTATGTGCTCCTGTGCGCGGGTGCGTCGAGCTTATAGGTCTCTTCTATCTTAAGGCGTTGTGGGGGTGGCGCCTAACAGGGTGTGCGGTGCGCTGCGTCATGTGGGCGGGCTGTTTCCCTGTTTGGGTGTGTCGTTTAGGGGTTGAGGATGCGCGCGTACCGTACGCTGTGGCCGGGCGCCCAGATGCCGCGTGCCTCAAATTCGATGCTGTTGCGCTGGTAGCCGAGCCGCTCGTAGAAGGAGAGCGCTCGTTCGTTTTCTGCCATAACCCACAGGTAGGAGTTTTCATCCGGGTAGATGACGGATTCGTAGAGTGCCTGACCGAGCCCGGTGCCGTGCGCGTGGTTGAGGGTGTACAGGTGTACGAGTTTACGGGTGTCTGCAGGCAGTTCGGGGAGGTTGTCGGCACGTTCGAGTTCCCAGGAGGAGGGCTCACACAGGGAGAGCGCCAGGCCGACCGGCTTATCCCAGTCGATGCGTACGCCGATGGAGCAGGAGAGCCCGCCGTCGGGGGTCCAGCCGGGCACCTCATAGGCGAAGAAGCCGCGCACGGTGGGGGAGGAGAGGTGGCGGTGGAAGTCTTCGAGGTATTCGTTGCGTTCGGCGCGGTGGCGGGCGGTGAAGCTTTCCCCGAGCGCGTCGAAGTAGATCGGGTCGTAGGTTTGCTCCATGCAGTCCAGCTGCAGGTTGACGTATTTTTCGGCGTCGGTCGGTTCAATTGGTGCGAGCGCGTAGCGGCCCTGACATACAAATCCCATGGGTTCTAGTCTATTCAGCCGACCCCTATGGAGGCGGTTCCTTGCGGATGCGTACGCTAGGGGCGTGAGGGCTGTCGGCTAGTCTAGTGGGTATGGCGAAAAAGAGCAGGGCACCCAAGAAGACCCAAAAGGCGCAGAAGCAGCAGAAGAACCGCATCGACGATACCGAGAGCACCCCCGTGCAGGGTGCCGCCGCTGGCGTGTACCCGATTTCTACGGGTGAGGCGGAGCTGGTCCCTGACGGCTACCATGCCGACGGCTGGCTGCTACTTATTAATGGTGTGCAGTCTTCCCACGTGATTGTGGGTGAGCCCCGCCAGCTGGATTTTGAGTACATGCGCTGGATCGCGGCGGTCGTCTCCTCGCACGTGGAGGAGCATCTGGACGCCGCGAAGCTGCGCATCACCCACCTGGGCGGCGGCGCGTGCTCGATGGCGCGCTATTTCGCTGACCTGTACCCGACCAGCCGCAACACCGTCGTTGAGCTGGATGCCAAGCTCGCCGAGTATGTGCGCGCCTGGTTCGACATCCCCAAGGCGCCGCGCGTGAAGATTCGCGTGGGCGAGGCGGGTGCCGTCACCGCGACCTTCGCGCCCGCATCCCGCGATGTGCTGATTCGTGACGTGTTCGCCGGGGACACCACGCCCGAGGCGCTTACCACCGTCGAGTTCACCCGCACCGTCGCCGAGTCGCTGGCACCCGGTGGCCTGTACATCCTGAACTGCGGCGACGGGCCGGCACTGACCGGTGCCCGTGCTGAGGCGTCCGCCCTGCTTGAGGTGTTCGAGTACGTGTGCATTGTGGCGGATTCGG
Organism: Rothia sp. HMSC061E04; assembly: GCF_001813685.1. Lineage (NCBI taxonomy): Bacteria > Bacillati > Actinomycetota > Actinomycetes > Micrococcales > Micrococcaceae > Rothia > Rothia sp. HMSC061E04. Next base: position 8,224 of record NZ_KV813702.1, read on the forward strand.
CAATGTTGAAGGGCCGCCGCCGCGGCAACGTCATTATCGCCGGCTCCCACGCGCCCCTGCCGGAGGCTGGCTCCGTGCAGGCTGCCGCTATCGCCCGTGAGCTCATGGGTGGAGGCGTGCCCGCCCAGTACTGGGACACCGCGCGGGTGCGCCAGTTCGTGAGGTAGCGGTTCCGGCCGTGACTTAGGTCTTTCGGTAATGACTTAAATTTTTCGACCATAGGTTAGCGACTTTGGTGGGGGCTTTTAACTACCGCCAAAGACCGTAACCTATGGCCCAATTCGGCGCCCCCTACACGGCAGACGCTACTATAGTGGCATGCGATACACCTACCTTGGCCCCTCCGGCACCTTCACCGAATCCGCCCTGCTGAGCGTCCCCGGCGCATCCGGCGCCGAACGCATCCCCGCCACCAGCGTGCCCGACGCGCTCGCACGCCTGAACGCGGGCGAGGTGGACGCCGCCATGGTGCCCATCGAAAACTCCGTGGAGGGCGGCGTGAGCGCCACCCTGGACGCTATCGCAGCCAGCGAGGGTGTACGCATTATCCGCGAGGTGCTCGTACCGATCCGCTTCGTGCTGGTCGCCGCGAAGCCCATCAGCATTGAAGACGTTAAGACTATCTCCACCCACTCGCACGCCTGGGCGCAGGTGCGCGGCTGGGCGCAGGATAACGTACCCGCCGCGGCGTACCTGCCCGGCTCCTCCACCGCCGCGGCGGCTGTCGGCCTGCTCGAAGAGGGCTGCACCTACGATGCGGCAATCTGCTCCCCGGCGCTGCTGAACTACCACCCGGAACTGCACGTACTGCAGGACAACATCGGCGACAACAAGAACGCCGTAACCCGCTTCGTGCTGCTCTCCCGCACCGCCGACATCCCCGAACCGACCGGCTCCGACAAGACCACCCTGACCGTGCCGCTGCCCACCAACCGCGCAGGCGCCCTGCTCGAACTGCTTGAACAGTTCTCCGTACGCGGCGTGAACCTCTCCCGCATCGAATCGCGCCCCACCGGCGAAGGCATGGGCTCCTACTCGTTCAGCATCGACGCCGACGGCCACATCTACGAGGCACGCATGCGCGACGCCCTGCGCGGCCTGCACCGCGTCTCCCCGACGCTGAAATTCCTCGGCTCCTACCCGCGCGCCGACCACGAAAACACCGAAGTCGACAGCATCCACTCCGACGGCTCCTTCGACGCCGCACACGAATGGGTCGAGTCGCTCTTCCCGAACGGCCGCCCCGCACAGCTGCAGCGCCACTAGCCGGCCGCCACTAGATACCCCCCCCGCACCTACCCGCGCCCCACCAGTGCAAACCCCGCCCACAACCCACCGCAAGATTAGGTAGGATAAAACAGTGATTGATATTAACCTCCTCCGCGAAAACCCCGACGTCTTCCGCGCCTCCCAGCGAGCACGCGGCAAGGACGAAACCCACGTCGACCGCATCCTCGAAGCCGACACCGCACGCCGCGCACTCATCGGCGAATACGAGACCCTGCGCGCCGAACAGAACGCCTTCGGCAAGACCGTCGCAAAGGCACCCAAGGAAGAAAAGCCCGCCCTCGTCGCACAGGCGAAGGAACTGGCAGCCCGCGTCAACGAAGCAAAGGTAGCCTCCGAAGCGAAAACCGCCGAATACGAGGAACTGATCAGCAGCATCGAAAACCTCATCATCGACGGCGTACCCGTCGGCGGCGAAGACGACTACGTAGTCGTCAAGGAAGTCGGCACCCCCCGCGACTTCACCGCTGACGGCTTCGAACCGCGCGACCACCTCGAAATCGGCGAACTCGTCGACGGCATCGACATGGCACGCGGCGCGAAGGTCTCCGGCGCACGCTTCTACTTCCTCAAGGGCCAGGTAGCACGCTTGGAGCAGGCACTCATGTGGATGGCGCTCGACCTCGCAACCGAGCATGGCTTCACCATGATGACCACCCCCACCCTGGTACGCCCCGAAATCATGAACGGCACCGGCTTCAACGTCAAGCACGACGACGAAATCTACCGCCTCGAACGCGACGACCTGTACCTGGTCGGCACCTCCGAGGTGGCGCTCGCCGGCTACCACACCGACGAAATTCTCGACTTCGAGAAGGGCGCGAAGAAGTACCTGGGCTGGTCCTCCTGCTACCGCCGCGAGGCAGGCTCCGCAGGTAAGGACACCCGCGGCATCATTCGCGTGCACCAGTTCAACAAGGCTGAAATGTTCGTCTACTGCCCCGTCGAGCAGGCAGAAGAGATGCACGAGAAGCTGCTGTCCCTCGAAGAGGAAATGCTGCAGCGCTGCGGCCTCGCATACCGCGTGATTGACACCGCCGCAGGCGACCTGGGCACCTCCGCAGCCCGCAAGTTCGACTGCGAGGCGTGGGTCCCCACCCAGGGCACCTACCGCGAGCTGACCTCCACCTCGAACTGCACCACCTACCAGGCGCGCCGCCTGAACATCCGCGAGCGCACCCCGGACACCGTGGACGAGGCAGGCAACGTGCGTAAGGGCCGCACCCGCTCCGTAGCGACCCTGAACGGCACCCTGGCGACGACTCGCTGGATGGTTGCCATCCTGGAGACTCACCAGCAGGCAGACGGCTCCGTGCGTATCCCGGAGGCGCTGCGCCCGTACATGGGTGGCGCCGAGGTCATCCCGGCAGTAGCTGCTGAGTAATCTCACAACCAGCTGAAAAACCCGCTCACCGCGTAAACGGTGGGCGGGTTTTCGCGTATCCCGGTAGTCTAAGAACTATGCCTCTTTACCGTAAACTCCTTGGTGTTTCTGCGGCGGCGGCTCTGACCGCCTCCGTCACTCGTGCCCGCCGTGAAGCGCGCCGACGCGCTATCGAACTGGGTGCGCCCTTCGGTGTTCTGCCGACCCTGCCCACCGGTGAGGCGCAGCGCGTGGGCGTGGTGTACAACCCGAGTAAGCCCGGCGCCGCGGCGGCTATTGAGATTCTGGAACGTACCCTCGCGGCGAACGGCCACCCGCAGGCGCTGGTGCGCACCACCCGCGTGGACGAGCCCGGTTCTGAGGCGGCCCGCGATCTGATCGCTGAGGGCGTTGACCTGCTGATTGCTGCAGGTGGTGACGGTACGGTGCGTGCTGTGGCGGCGGCGCTGGCGCATCATGAGGGGCGTAAGCCGCGTCTGGGTATTCTGCCGATGGGTACCGGTAACCTACTGGCGCGTAACCTGTATATTCCGGTGAGTGACGTGGCGGCGTGCGTGAATATTGCGCTCAACGGTGCAGGTCAGGACGTTGATGCGATTGAGATGACGACGACGAGCACCCCCGGTGAAGAAACCGAACACACGTTCTTTGTGATGAGTGGTGCCGGCTTTGATGCGCTCGTCATGAATGATACGAACGAGGAGATTAAGGCGAAGTTCGGCTGGGTTGCGTACGTGCAGTCCGGCATGAAGCATATGCTGGGCAGGTCGCACCCGGTGCGTATTAGCGTGGACGGTGGGGAGCCTCGTACTCTGCCGATGCGGTCGGTGCTGATCGCGAATTGTGGCCGCCTGCAGGGTGGTATTCGTCTGGCGGATATGACGGATGTGAATGACGGTAATCTTGAGGTGATTGTGGCGTCGCCGCGTGACCTGGTGGAGTGGGGGCTGCTGATGGCGAAGGTTACGCGCCGCACGATTTTGGGTTCGCCGCGCATTGAGCTGCCGGTGATTCGCCACCTGGTGGGGTCTGAGGTGGTGTTGGAGTTCCCGGATGGTGCGCAGCCGGTTGAGGTGGATGGTGACCCGGCACCGTCGGCGTACCGTATTAGTGCGCGCGTGCTGCCTGCCGCCGTGGAGGTGGCGGTCCACCCCGAGGTGCTTTAGTGGGTGTAGTGAAGGTGCTGTGGGAGAGGCTGCCCGGCACCCTAATTGCCTATTTGTGACCTGGATTATGAAAAAAATCGCCGATTTTTTCACTATTTCCTGAAAATCAGAGGGGATAGTGAAAAAATTGGCGATTTTTTGCACTATTTTTCTCGCCATTCCCATATTTAGGGCGGCAATCTCCAGCGCCCGAATACCCGGAACAGTCCTCGTTTCTAGGTGCTGTAGTCCAGTCTAAATCTTGATGGCATGAGGACTGCTGGGCACCTCAAAAATAGCCCTTATCTTGTCAGGGGTATCCCCTAATATTCGTGCGGAGGCTGTGCGGATGCATGAGGCGCAACTCGCCCCCGGCACGGGGGAGAGTCTAAACGGACGCGGAGTTGCTGACTCTGGTGCTGCCGGTTCGGTGGTGTTGGGGGCTGTGGCGTTGGATGCGTCAAGGCCAGCCGCCACGGGCGGCGGGTCACCGTAGACGAGTAATCGTCTACTCATCCCCTTTTATATATGTATACGTGTGAAAACTGAATAATTTTTTGGTCTTTGGCTGGGTATTGCGACTTGTGGCTGAGTGTGTTCCCCGTATGCGCGGGGATGAGCCGAGGAAGAACAGGCCGAGCGCGAGCAGAAGGAAGTGTTCCCCGTATGCGCGGGGATGAGCCGTCTGCCATAGTCTCGAAGTCGTTGTTTTCCCAGTGTTCCTCGTATGCGCGGGGATGAGCCCGACAGACACGCTTATATGTTGGATTTTGGTCACATTATTGTATATTTGTCCCGTACCCAATTTCAGTGCATGCCCGAGAAGGCAACATGTCAGCCGACGTTGGCTGTTCATTATAGACGGTTGAGCTCGACCCAAGCATGCCTGAAGCGCACCGACTTCTCGGGTTCATCCTTATGCAATTAGGGGCCCCTCGTCGCGCAAGAGACGAGTACGCGAAAGCAGCAAATCTTGGGGATGATGAGGCTGTCCTGGACATGCTACGCGCATCATATGAGGCGGAAACGCCCGAATGGACTGTGCAAGCCAGATCCCGCGCCGCGCAGGCGCAACTCGATGCGAAGTCGAAGGCTGAGGGAGAGCTTTTGCTCATGCAGGCTCGGACTGCTCTCGATCCGAGCATAGATGTCCAGATAGCTCTCAACGACCTCCAAGCCCGTTTTCCGAACGACGAACTTATTAACGAGGCCGTACACCTGAACTCGAATACCGAATGACTGGAAACATAATGGTGATCAATCACAAGCGACGGGGCGAAACACAGAGCGCTGCTCCTAGCCTGCATCTGAGAGACATGCCCATCGAGCACTTGTATGCGCGCTATCAAAGGATAGCGCGGAACCTGCCGAGACGGATCCGCTGGCTTGCTTTGATATTCGCGCCAACGAGCACGAGTTTCACCGTCTTCACCGCTGGCCTACTGAATGTTGCAGGGGCTCTGATGATTACGGCAGGTATCGGCCGGGTAACGTCAGGTGAGAGGACCCCAGGCAGTGCTATTTGGTTACTCATCTTCGCTTTCCTGGCTGAAAGCCTAGGGTACTGGGTGAAGGAACGCCAAGAGCTTATTCTCACGATCGCGGTTCGACAGCTCACATACCGCCGTTTCCGGGACATCTTTAGTAGGTCATCCCATCCGCCGGAAGCTCACGGACATGTTCTCACATACCCAACACAGATCAGCCAGTTTGCCTTCGTTGTTGATTTCGCCGTTTCAACCGTTCAGATTATTGCCTTTCTCGCGGTTTCGCTCGCGCTATATGGTGCAAGCGGCGCCTTCGCTGCGTTGCTCATCACTGGATTGGTATTCGTCAGCGTCCGTCTCATCAACTTGGTGGGCCGACTATGGGAACAGTACGTCGCTCTAGAGGGAGAGCGTCGGCAGTGGATCCAGCGTGTAGCAAACGCGCTGCCTCGAGGGCAAAGCATCCCCAGCTGGGGTACCGCCCTGGACAAGGTCGCTAGCATCCGAAACACCGAAGAGCAGCTTCTGCACAGACGAGTCCCGTTGCAGATCCTGAATGGATTCCTTGAACGGGGAGCACTAACTGCGGTGCTCGCTGTGGTTGCGGTTCTCGGCGCGTGGCTCTGGCCATCCGCTCATTTCGGTATTGGAATTATTTTGGCAGCCCGCTACCTGTACGCAGCGGTGCAGAACAACATCGTAAACTATCGGGTTATTCGGCTCGCTGTGCCAATGATGCGTGAGCTCGACAAGCTCGAGTCGTCTCCAAATTGCATGGTTAAACAGCAGGACTGGGTGGGGCAGCCTTCAAACTCTAGAGAGGTGCTTGCAGCTACGTCTGAGCGCGCTGAAGCATTGCGCACATCCGTGACCACCCCCGATTCTGCTTTCGTACCACGCAACCCGGAAGTGTCCCATTCGGTGTTGTCAGCGTGGCGAGCTTCTGCTTCGCCACATCAGGTATCCCGATTCACTAGCCTCGCTTTAGGTATGGGGCTCACTGAGGATGTGATCGGGCGGTTCTGGCAAGACGCAACAACCTTGTCGTCAGGAGAGAGACACCGTGCTGCTGTCGCTATCGTTTTGGCAGACAAACCGGACTGGCTAATTTTGGACGATACGTTCGCAGCGCTTGATCCTGTAGCACGTGAAGTGGTTGCCGAGAGGATCTTAGAGTGCGTGCCAACGTGCACACTTCTGGCAAGCTCGGAGGAGTACGTACCGAGTGCCTTCACCTCCGGCAATGATGCGAGGGTAGACCCTCTTGAGTTGCAGGCTCATAGCCCCGGGGCAGCTAAGGAGGCAGATGCTGGTTCGATGGAGGTGAGCGAGGGACAGGACCTTCCTGACCCTGAGCCGAAGCGTGCCACATTCCGACGATCGGCCCTGTTGTTGTTTGGACCGCATTTGGTGTGGATTACGTGTGGCGCCCTACTCTTGAGCGGATCCGAAGTTGCTTTTGCATTGACGATTGCTCACAGTGATGGGCTGTCTGCTCAGGTTGCTGAAGTGTCAGCTGCTTGCGCACTGGCAGCAATTATTGGGTCCGTCATGTTCTTTGGCCCGCTCTACTGGGCTCCCATCGCTAGGCTGAGCGATTTGCACGACCGGGTTATACGCAGGCTCGATCGATTCGCTACTCCTAGAACAAGCGGTGCGGTCATGGGGCGGATGGGTGAAGACTTCTCCGACCTTCAGATGTCGGTGCCTAGCGCCCTGGGTTCGGTATTTATGGTCATTCTACAGACCTTTATGCTCATCGGAGGCGCAGTGGCCGGCGCCCCGCTGTTCATAATCGCTGTGTTGGCGGTAGCACCCCTAGCGATGCTTGCTATGCGTCAGGGTTCAAAGTGGATTCTCCCTGCCTCGACGACGGCTGCCAATCGCCGAGGTGACTTCATCGGGGTGGCTGGTGCCCAGGCTGGCTTACACGCTGCGCCCGTCAGTGCAGGGCTGCGTCGGGCTGGAGAAGAAGCCTACGCTCATTCGGAGGCTGCATACGTCAGCAGCTCGATTCAGTTGGCGAACGCCTACGCACTGCGTACGGGACTGATTCAGTCGCTTGTGTTGTCACTGAATGTTTCTGCAGTGGTATTGGCACTGATGGTCGAAGGATCGAACTCAGTGGTTGCTCCCGCGGTCGTAATATATTTTGCAGTAACTCTGTCATCTGGCATCCAATCTACGGTGGAGACGCTGCAACAGGTTGGTGTAGTCAGCTTGACTGCGGAGCGTGTTCGGATGCTTGAAGAGTACCGGGCCGACCGTTCTTATCCGCCCGTGCGGTCTGCTGACCTGGCTCTGCTTGAGAGTGTTCTTGACTCTGGGTGTTCTATGGTTGCCTTGATTGGACCAACTGGCGCGGGGAAGTCCGTCATGCTTGATGCTCTATACCGCCGGTATCCCCAAGGCGAAGTGGTAATCGTACCAGATATCGATCCGTTCGCATCTGAAGCATCGAATTCGAGCGGGCTCATGCTTGCGCGTTTCGTGTTACGTGAAGGCGCTGCCCGGCTTGTGTTGCTTGATGAGACCTTGAAGGGTCTCACTCCGTCAGAGGAGCGCGCTGAGCTCGAATCGATGGCGTGCGCTATCGAGGGCAGTGACAAGCAGGTTGTGATTGTCCTTCACTCGCGCTCTAACCTTGATTGTTTCAAAGAAGTGGTGAATTTAGATGCGTGAGCTGACCCAGGTACTACGTTTTTTCTCCAAGAACTATCGAGGACGAAATGCGAATCTATAGGGCCAAACCTATAGCCTGGACCGATTCGTCGGTGGCACTTCTGAACGAGTACGGCGCCGCACTGTGCACACTCGCCCCTCCTGCCCCCGATAATGCCCTGATACCGCCCGCGATAAAAACCCCCGTTAAAAACACAGTCGGGGCCGTCTCGCACGCAGGCTCGAAAAGTGCGAGAATGGAACGAAAAGAAAACTACGAAAGAAGATACTTTCATGCTTATTCTCGTTGTGAACGCCGGTTCTTCCTCCCTGAAGTACCAGGTGCGTGACACCTCCCTGCCCGAGGCAGAGCAGATGCTGACCTCCGGCCTCGTCGAAAACATCGGCACCGACGTGCCCAACCACGAGGTCGCATTCGACATCATGTCCGAGAAGCTTGAGCCCGTCCTGGCAGGCCGTGAGCTGCAGGCAGTCGGCCACCGCGTGGTGCAGGGTGCAGAGAAGTTCACCCACCCCACCCTGCTGACTGAAGAAGTTGTCCAGCAGATCGACGACCTCTCTCCGCTGGCACCGCTGCACAACCCCGCACACGTTCAGGGCATGCGCGCAGCAATGCACAAGTGGCCCTCCCTGCCGCAGGTCGCTATCTTCGACACCGCGTTCCACTCCACCATGCCCGAAGAAGCATGGCGCTACGCGATCCCCTACGACCTGGCTGACAAGTACAGCATCCGCCGCTACGGCTTCCACGGCACCAGCCACGAGTACGTCTCCCACGTTGCAGCTGACATGCTCGGCATTGCACGCGACGAGTTCAACGGCGTTGTCGCTCACCTCGGTAACGGCGCGTCCGTGACCGCTGTGAAGGGCGGCAAGTCCGTCGACACCTCCATGGGCTACACCCCGCTGGCCGGCCTGATTATGGGTACCCGCTCCGGCGACATCGACCCCTCGGCACTGACCACCATCCTGTCCCGTGAGGGCATTGACGGTGAACGCCTGGACACCATCCTGAACAAGGAGTCCGGTCTGCTCGCACTGGCTGGCTCCAACGACATGCGTAAGGTCGTTGAGGCTGCACAGTCCGGCGACGAGCGTGCACAGCTCGCACTGGACATGACCTCCTACCGCCTGATCAAGTACATTGGCGGCTACAACCTGGTTGTTGGCGGCGCGCAGGCACTGATCTTCACCGCAGGTATCGGTGAGAACTCCGGCGACTTCCGCAAGCTGGTCCTGGACCGCCTCGGCGCACTGGGTGTCAAGTACAACGAGGAAGAGAACGCTAAGCGTTCTCCCGAGCCGCGCGTGATTTCCACCGAGGATTCCGCTATCAAGGTGCTGGTCATCCCCACCAACGAGGAGAAGGCTATCGCTGAGGCTACCGAGGAACTCGTCAAGAGCCTCTAAGCCCCACGCACCCCGCCGTGTAGGCGGCTCAGCGTAAAATGATCCGCCGTGGCGCCCATTCTGTATGGGTGCTACGGCGGATTTCTTATGCCCGCAAGGCTGCTCACCCCGGAGCCTCTGCACTGTGCGCCCCGGCGCTGTGTATCCTGGCACTGCGCATCCCAGCACTGTGGCGTACTGTAGCGTCGCGAATGAGCATTCTATGAGAAAAAGCGTATTCACATTCACTAGTAAGTGCCCAAAAACGATAGAGTGGAATCAGATAACACTCGATACGAAGCGGACGAGACATGACTCAACCCCCTGAAAACCACCAGCAGCCCGGCGGGCAGTTCAACGCCCAGCCCGGCCAGCAGGCATTCCGTGCCCTCGGTGAGCCCCTCCCGCAGGACCTCTCCGCCGGCTGGCTCCCCGAAGACGAGCGCCAGAAGCCGGTCAGCCCCCTGCCCCAGCCGAGGCTCTTCGCCTACCAGTCGATGCTGCCGCCGAAGGTGCTGCACGCGCTGCGTCACCCCTCTGAAATTCCGTGGCTGGTTGCCGCCTACGCGGTCACCGCGGTCGGCTACATTGTGCTGTTCATGGCGTTGGCTGACCTGTTCAGCTCGATGATGCGTTACGTCTTCAGCTCAACCGGTGAAGGCTCGGTTCGTGTACCTTCTTCCGATAGCACCACGGCAAGCATGGAAGACCTGATTTTCCAGACGGTTAGCCTGCTCCTCCTGGGCCCGCTTGTCATCTTCATTGTTCGTGCAATCTACTACGCGCAGCAGCGTGTGCGCGGTGTGCGTATCACCCCCACCCAGTTCCCTGAGGCGTACCAGATGCTCGCCGAAGCAGCTGAGGCGGCAGGTCTGCGCCGTGTGCCGGATGCGTACGTTGTTCTCGGTAACGGCACCATGAACGCTTTCGCGGCAGGTCACGGTTTCCGCCGCTACATTTGCCTGTACTCTGACCTGTTTGAAATCGGTGGTAAGTCCCGTGATCCGCAGGCGCTGCGCTTCATTATTGGCCACGAGGTTGGTCACATCGCCGCAGGTCACGTCGGTTATTTCCGTCTGATTTTCACTACGCTGTTCAACCAGATTCCGGTGCTGTCGAGTGCACTGTCCCGCTCGCAGGAATACACCGCCGATAACTTCGGCTACCGTTTCTGCCCCGAGGGTGCGGAGGGTGCTGTCAAGGTGCTTGCGGCAGGTAAGTACCTGAACAAGCAGGTCAACTTCGATGAGCTTGCCGACCGTGCCGTCACCGACCGCGGTCTTGCCGTCTGGTACGTGAACCTGCTGGCAAGCCACCCCATACTCACCTGGCGTGCGCACGCGCTGCGTGACCGCACCCAGCCCGGCCGCCTGTTCTGGCGCCCGACTGAGAACCCGGTCAAGGACACCGCACCGCGCGTTCCTGTCCTGATCCCGGCGGCGGAGCCGGTGCACATGTGGCCCGACCCGATTCAGTCCACCGAGTTCATGCGTGAACACCAGGACGTTTGGGCAGACCACACCCTGGAAACCGTGGACGTGTACTCCAAGCCCAAGAACGCCCCCGAGTTCGACGCGAACTCTACGCTGTTCGCTGGCTGGCTCACCGAGCAGGCTCGTGCCTTCCACGGTCAGCGTTGGGATGCGTACGCTGCCGCCGGTGGCTCGCCGGCACCGGGTGCTCCCGGTGGCCCGCAGATGCCCGCACCGGGTCAGCCTGCGTACGGTCAGCAGCCCGGCTTCGGTCAGCCTGCCGCAAGTCAGAATGGTGCAGGCCAGCCCGCACCTGAGCAGCCTTCTAATGGCCAGCCTAACGGCCAGTCTTCTAACGGTCAGTCTGCTCCCGAGCAGTACGGTTACGGCCAGTACGGCAACGACTCCTCTGAGGGTGGCTCGTACGGTTATGGCTTCGACGGCGATAAGAAGTAGCCAGTAGCCGCCAGGGTGCGCTCTAATCGCCTCATCTGGACCGCATAGCTCAATAACCTTCACGAACCCGTCGGGGTGCCTAGGCGCTCCGGCGGGTTCTGTCGTTAACCGCCTCCTCACAGGCTCGTAGCCGGTTGCTGCAGTCGTTCGGGTTGCCTGGCATGAGCCGCCCGTAACCTTCACCTCCGGCCGCCCTGCAGCTGAGATGCACCCGGCACCCCGGTACCTTCACACAGGCGCAGGTCTAGAATGGACAGCATGCTTTCATCACTTCGCTCCATCAAACTCGACCCGCTGCTGACCATGCTCATTAGCGCGGTTATCCTCGCAATTATTGTGCCGGCGCGCGGCGACTTCGCCGACTGGTTCAGCACCGGAACGAAGTTCGCGGTCGCCCTGCTGTTCTACCTGTACGGCGCTCGCCTCTCCACCACGGAGGCTATTCGCGGCCTGACCCACTGGCGTCTGCACCTGATGATTCTCAGCTGCACGTTCGTGCTGTTCCCGCTGGTCGGTTTGGCGCTCTCACCGCTGCGTTTTGTACTCGGTGATGGGCTGTACATGGGCATTCTGTTCTTGACCTTTGTGCCCTCGACCGTGCAGGCGTCGATTGCGTTCACTTCGATTGCGGGCGGTAACGTGGCGGCGGCGATTGTGAGCGCCTCGCTCTCTTCGATTGTGGGTGTGGTGGCGACCCCGCTGCTCGCCATGCTGCTGATGAACACGGGCCATATTGAGTTCTCTGGAACAGTCTTCCTGGATATCGCCATTCAGCTGTTTCTGCCGTTCGTGCTCGGTCAGTTGACGCGCCGCTGGGTGGGGGAGTTCGCCAAGAAGCCGACGACCAAGTGGCTGGATAAGTTCTCGGTCATGATGATCGTGTATTCGGCGTTTTCCGCTTCGGTGGTGCAGGGCGTGTGGACGCGCGTGGCGTGGTGGCAGATTGTGCTGCTGGTCGTGCTCATGGCGATTATCGTGGTGTTCATGCTGTGGCTGACTGACCAGCTGGCTAAGCGTCTGGGCTTCAACCGTGCCGACCGTATTACGATTCAGTTCTGCGGTTCGAAGAAGTCGCTGGCGGCTGGCCTGCCGATGGCGATCATTATTTTTGGTGCGGGCTCGCTGGGTCTGATGATGCTGCCGATCATGATTTTCCATCAGGTTCAGTTGATGATTTGTACCTGGCTTGCGGGCCGCTATGCGCGCCTGGATGTGGTGGGTGCCGCCTCCGCGAAGGAAGTTCAGTAGGGGCTTGAACCCTATCTGCCGGGGGTGCTCGCCGGGTGTCTATTAGAAGCGTCTGCCGGGGTGCTGATTGGGTGCTCTGGTGGGGTCTCTGATGGGCGCCCGGCGGGTGCTATTCTTGGGCTTCTGAGCCTGTGAGATAAGCCTCTGATGAGGGGTTTTAATGGGATCTTTGGGCCTAGTTGACCTGCCCGTAAAGTGATGTTGCGCGCTTTAGTGAAAATTCCCCTGACTAGTGCATACGCGTGCAAAATATAGTATCTATGCTGGTCAGTCGGTTTTCTGTGGGTTATGTGCACTCTATTGCATAAAAGTGACCGGGGAGACAATCAACACTATCGTGTGTTGAGCGACAAAAGCTCCCTAATTTTGCCCTAAAATATTTTGTCGTGGGTTAGATAGATTTGCATCCTGTATGCAAGAATTTATGACTCACATGGGAATGGTTGAGATTCACTCCCTCACGCCGCCCACGAGCGTTGATGCAGTGGATTCACTCCCCGCCCGCATCCCACACCGGAAGAGACTCACTCGCTCAACCGGCAGGAAGCTCAAAACCACTTATTCACTCAAACACAACTGGATACACTCAGCTTAATCACGCGCGTAGATTCCATCTATGCGCTAATCGCTGTCTGTATCCGCCAAGAAAGAGGACACACCATGGCTACCATCATGAGCGTGAACGTATGCGATTCCAAGTACAACGCTGACCCCACCGGCGTACGAGACTCCACCAGTGCTATCCAGAAGGCTATCGATGACGTTGCTGCACAGGGTGGCGGATCTGTGGAGATTCCCGGCGGCATGTACCGCGTCTCCTACCCCTTCATCGAAATGAAGCACCGCGTCGAGATTTTCGGCCACGGCCAGGCAACCCGAATCGTCGCTTTCACCGACAAGAGCATCCCGTCATCTAAGAATGGTAGCTACGAATGCACCGGCGTTTTCCACACCGGTAGCTACACCACCCCCATGAGCGGTGGCACCAACCAGAACAAGCCCATGCGTATGGGCGTGCGTGACCTGTTTATCCGCACCAACAAGTACAACCTGTCGCTGGATTCCAAGAGCAACCAGATTTTCCTGGAGAAGCACACCCAGCCCGTCGACAACGTTGCAGGCGTCATCTTTCACACCCGCATTGCGGACGCTAACCCCGGTGAGCCGGACGCAGTTCCCACCCTGTCCAACATCGAAATCTGGGACACTGCTATTGGCGTTGCGATCCTGGGCCTGGACGACCAGGGCATGAAGATTGACAAGCTGCGCATCCGCCAGACCCTGCGCCAGGGCCTGCTGGTCGGCAAGCCTGTCGGCCACCCGCTGCGCGGCCGTGAGGGTGACACCCCCGGCGCGGCAGATAACAAGTTCTCCATGATTGACGTCTCTGACGCAAACATGAGCTTCGGCACCTACGCGGGTATCGAGATTTACACTTCTCAGTCCAAGTTCGAGGCGTCCACCAGCTGGTTCAACAAGCGCAACCAGGGTAAGAACGCCCTGTACGAGGTGAAGACCCGCCACGTGGGTGCAGGCTGGTTCATTCAGGGCACCCGCAACATGTTCATTGGCTGCACCGCCCAGGAGAACGCCGGTCACGGCTGGCTCGTGGAGTGGGGCAACAACCAGTTCATTGGCTGCCTGGGTGAGTCTTCGAGCTTCCAGGATGCTGTTACCGGCGGTGCTCGAGGTGACGAGGCGGCGAACTGGTACATTGGCCGTAATGCACGCGGTAGCCGCTTCGTGGCTCCTCGTTCGCACAACCCTTACAGCTGGGCGAAGGCTTCCCTGTACGGTTTCTACATTGAGAACAACATTCGCGATATGCACATTACGACTGCGTCCGCGAAGGATGACCGTATTGGTGATAACAACATGATCGGCCGCCGCGTTCACGTGACCGGTGCGATGGGCGATAACGTGCTCATCGAGGTGGACCACATCCGCCACGCGACTTTCGCGCCGAAGCAGCTGGAGAAGCGCGGCAACGGCGTGTTCATGGGCTAACCCTCACGGGTTGAGTTCTGCGGGCTGAGGCTCGTGACCACAAAATCTTAAAACGTATACGTCTGAGGGGTGGGGAGTAATCCCCGCCCCTCAGGCGTTTAACGCCCCTCTCTGAGTGATGGCGGTAAGTGCTGCAGTGTCTATGGTCGATTAGGCCTGTATATTGCGGTACTCTTGAGCAAAAGCTGACCCCTTGGTGCTTGGTTCAGCGCGTACCAATATATTTGCCGCAACATGCTCAACTTGCCGCACCAGAATCACTCCCTGCCGTATTTGCTTATTATGCTGTCATCAATCTCTTGATGAATCCGCTTGTGGATGTGTTTTTAGTAGATAATCTGAGCCTGACCGTTCAGGAATCTACCCAATAAATGTTAATGAGAAAAATTTTCAAGAATATTCCTCAAATAGGGTAGTATTGCACGCGTAAACATATTACACTTGAGTGCAAAGCTTCAGCCTGGTGCAATGTAAGCCCCAATCTGGCGTGATATAAGCCCCAGTCTGGAGCGATGTAAGATCCAGCCTGGTGTAAATAAAACCAGGCTGGACTTATTTGTTTCCAGACTGGTGTCAAAAGACAACATAGTCTGAAGGAGTAAAAATGTCGGCAGTATCCGCTGTTCACGTTCCGTCCTCTGCGAGCATGGTTGATCGCATGGCAGTAAGCGCATTGAGCGCCCCCGCCCGCCTCAAGAATGAGGCTAATAAGCTCATCATCCGTTATGACGGGTGGTTCCTTGTCCTTCTGGCAGTACTGCTGGTTCTGTCGGTTGTTTTCTTTGCTGCTATGGCCATTTGGTGCTTTCAGCAGGGTAGGTTCCGGTTCACTGGCAACTGGGAATGGGGCGCGGGCTATAACCGTGTTTTCGTAGAATGCGTCTAACGACTTAGGGTGACCATGCCCTGAATTTGAGAACTACGGAAGGGGTGGGACTCCAAAAGAGACCGCCCGCCCCTTTCGTAACAACTTCCAATCACCGAATAATTTCTGGTCAACACACAATGAAGGGTGTGACATATATGCTTCTCAACGCGCACGATATTACCTACGCGTACGGGGCTGGGAAACCCGCCCTCACCGACGTTCATCTCCAAGTTTCTTCCGGAGAAATTCATGGACTAATTGGACCTAATGGCTCTGGAAAATCCACGCTCATGAAGCTGATAAGTAACCTTCTACACTCCAAAGATGGCGATATTCAGATTAGTGGTCATGAGCATCGGAGCCTTGCTGCTCGCACCTCCTTGATGTACCTGGCAAGCAACGACTATCTACCGGAATTCCTGACCGGTCTGGAATATCTGCGTTTTATCCACTCTCTGTACAAGGAGAAAGTGGATGAGAATGCTGTAGCGGAGTACTTTAAGCGTTACCAGATGACAGGTCGACAGCACGACCTGATGGAAGACTACTCCCACGGCATGCGCAAGAAAACTCAGCTCATTGCAGCGTTGCTATTGCGTCGACCGCTCACTCTCATTGATGAGACGCTTAACGGAATCGACATCGACGCAATTTACACCTTTGAACGCGATATGCGTACATTACGCAATGAAGGATGCGGAATCCTGCTGTGCAGCCACGACTTCACGCTTCTAGAAAGGTGCGCAGACCGTGTTACCTTCCTCCACCGCGGCGTAGTGCTCGAGGACGACGCTACCGATGCTCTGCTAGAACGCTTTGGCACTCTCGACGCAATGGTCCGAAAAACTGTGGATGAAATCGAGGGGGACCTATGAGGTTCAGTGCGGTTAATCAGCTCGTTCACTTCTATTTCCTTTTCCTGCGCCGCCGCGTTTTAGGAAGGGGAGTTCTGGCAAATCGACCAATTCGTTACGCCGTATTTTTTGGTGTCTTAGCGCTATACGCAGGATATGTTCTACTGAGCATCAGTGTTGTTAAGCAAACATTTAATAACCCAGAAATAGTAGCGCCGTTGCTAGAAGGAATGGGTATTTCATCTATTTTCTGGGTTGCTGCGTTTTACACAATTGTGCGAATTCTATTCCTGAAAGCAGATGAGCTAACAGAACTTACGTACACTCTTCCTGCGACGAATAAGGAACGCTTGATTGCGAGTGTTGTATTCGAGATGCTTCTTGTCGGAACAGCTACTATTGCTCTTTCAAGTGCGCTGGCTATTGCTTGTAGCATTGTCGTGGGGTGGAAAGCTGCGGAGCTCTTCCTGTTGGGTGTTGTGTCACCAGCTCTTGTTACTTACCTGATCCTGCTAGTAATTCATTTGGGAGTAGAGCGACTCCTTGCCCTCATGGGAATGGCACGTTTGCGCGGTCTTGTGATTCCTGCTCTTCTTGCAGGTCTTATGGCTATTGCATTTAGCCTGATGCGTGACCAAAGTGTGGAGTACATGCGGATTCGTTTGCTTGAAGATACGGCCCCATGGATGCCCCAGCTGGCGTTTCTCCGTATTGAGGAAGCTATCGGAGGGGTACTAGGAGCAACGGGTGCTGTACTCGCCTTGCTAGGAGTATGTGGACTGCTACTAGCTCTAGCTATAGCAATTGCGCCGAAGGACTACACTCCGCTCAGGAGCTATTTCCTCGCGCTACCTGGAAGTCTTGCTAACACGCGATTTGGCACTTTGGTGCTGATGCAGTTCCGTAGCTTCGAGAACCAGTTTGTGCTGGTATCTGCTGTGGTGGCAGCTTTTGCAATTCCGTGGAAGAGCTGGAATGCGCCTCCGGCGTACATTCTTCTTCCTGCTTTCTTAGGAATATACGCGTACGCATCTTCTGAACCCCTGCGTCGCCTTACTCCGTTCCGCCAATCGGCAGGTGTGTTTTATCTTCAGCTGATCGGTTCGCAGGCAACTATCATGCTTGCGCTAGGTGCAGTTCTTGGAACGGTTTATCTAGCGCAAGGAGGTCAGCTATCAGATATCCTGACCGTTTTTGGGTTTGGGCTGGTATCTATCGTCATGACTAATCTCGTGGGTATTATCTTCCCACCAGAAAAGGGAAATCCATTCTCTGTGGTTATTGGTGTGATTCTTCTGCTATCGGTCGTTGCAACTTTTGCGTTGGGCCTGAATATGTTTGGGCTCCCAACGGAGGTTAACGTGACCATTATCGCGGTGCTTCTTGGATTCGCCGTGTTCTTTAGTGTCTTGGGAATTTCCCGTAATGAAAAAGGAGTGCGCCATGAAATGGTTCATCTATAGTATTTCTTCGCTTGCTACTGCTGCAGTAGCCACTGTAGCGGTAGTTATTGGAAGCACCATCTATACGCTCTTTAGCCTGAATGAAAACGTCTCTAAGGGAGAAGCTTTCTTTGGGGCAGTACTCTTGGAGTCAGGGGCACTTCCGGGTGGGGGAGTTCGCATGCAAATGAGTATGGTAAATCCTGCGCCCGTGGTGGTGACGCTCATTCTCTTGACGATTTTCATCTTTGCTGTGATTGTGGCGTATAAGCGACTTTCCGCCTACCGTGCTCAGCTCATTGCAGAGAAATCCTAAGGAATGAGCCGGCGAACTCTTGAACTTTCACAGGAGACATCCCTGTTGCATCAATCGAGGCACCTAGCGGTTGCTATATTGTGGTCGCTACGGTGGTTCCTCGCGATATGGTGCGGATGTACTGTAGGCATGATTCTCTGGGCTACCAGTGCGGGTGCGCCAGGACTTGCAGAGCCGCTGATATGGGTTCTGATCCATGCGCTTGGCGGATTGACGTTGGGATTCATGATTCATGAATTAGCGCATCTGATCGCTTTGCGGGTTTTAGCTCCGAATGTTGGAATAGTTTCACTTGAAATTACGCCTTTACGGGTGAGCTTGCATCCGCACGGTTACATGACGGGCCGACAAATAGCAGCTGTTGCAGCCGCTGGGCCGGGTGTCTGTATTGTGGCAGGGGCAATCCTGTGGGCGTTACCTGTCAATTACGGGCTTCATTGGTGGTATCTTACCCACGTCATATTCCTTCTCCCCATTTTCGGGGACGGTCACGCGTTGGTGCGAGGCCTGTTACTTGGTACTAAAGCTAGCCATGTAGGGGAGAGCTGACCGCAGAAGTCCATAACTAAAGATGGTTAGGTTCGAGGGGCGGGGAGTAATCCCCGCCCCTCAGTTGTTTAACCCGCCCACAAAACAGCCGAAAAACCATAGAAAAACGGGGTAGGGGGAGCAGGCATCACAGTGCCCGGTCGTCGCCTCCACACGCCCAATGCGGTACCCTTGAGCAGAAGGCAGGTCTGCCGGTGCACAGACCCACACACGCCAAAACACCCGCAGAAATGCGCCCAACACACCGCACCACACAAACTCAACACTGCACCCACGCAGCACCGTATTCACTCAATTCACTCACCACGCCGCCTTCAGCACCGAACGCGGTACCCATCGAAAGGATTGAGCCCCTCATGCCCGATACGCCCATGAGCATCAACGCCATCAACTACGGCGCAGACCCCACCGGTGCCAAAGACTCCACCGCAGCCATCCAGCGCGCAGTCGACGCTGTCGCCGCACGCGGCGGCGGATCCGTAGAACTACCCCGCGGCATCTACCGCGTCTCCTACCCCTTCATCGACATCAAGCACCGCGTCGAAATCTTCGGCTACGGCTCCTCAACCGTCGTCATCGCGCACTCCGACCGCGCCATCCCCACCACCGCCAACGGCCACACCGAATACACCGGCGTGTTCCACGTCGGCAGCTACACCACCCCCGTCTACGGCAACTACAACGCCAACAAGCCCATGCGTATGGGCGTACGCAATCTGCACATCCGCACCAACGCCGCAAACACCCCCATCAGCAGCTACCCGCTCGATGCGCACACCGCCCCGCTGAACAACGTCGCCGGCGTCATCTTCCACACCCACCTGACCGGCGACATGCTCAACGAACCGGACATCGTGCCCGTTATCGCCGGCGTGGAAGTCTGGGACACCGCCATCGGCGTCGCCGTGCTCGGCCTGGACGACCAGGGCATGAAAATTGACGACGTGACCATCCGCCGCACCCTCAACCAGGGCCTGCTGCTCGGCAAGCCCGTCGGCCACCCCCGCCGCCCCAACGAAGGCCAGAACTCCGGCGCGGCAGACAACAAGCTGCGCGGCGTAGACGTTGCCGAAGCGAACCTCAGCGGCGGCTCCTACGCCGGGATCGAGGTGTACGCGGCGCAGGCAAAATTCGAGAACTGCTCCAGCAACAGCAACCACCGCACCAGCAACAAGAACGCCCTCTACGAGCCCGCCACCCGCCACGCCGGCGCAGGCTGGATCGTGCAGGGTGAACGCAACATGTTCATCGGCTGCACCGCACGCTCCAACGCGGGCCACGGCTGGCTTGTTGAGTGGGCGCACAACGTCTTCATCGGATGCGAAGCGGAAGGCTCCAGCTGGGCTGGCACCGTCAGCGGTGCCGCCGGTGCTGACGAGGCCGCCAACTGGTACATCAGCCGCAATGCGCGCGGTACCCGCATGGTCGCGCCTGTCTCCTACAACCCCCCGGAGAAGCCCGCCTCCCTGTACGGCTTCTACATTGAAAACAAGATTTACGACCTGCGCATCACCGAAGGCACCGCCAAGGACGACCGCATCGGTGAGGGTAATATGCTCGGCCGCCGCGTGTATATCACCGGCGCAATTGGCGCGAACGTGGTCATTGAGGTTGAGGAACTGCGCCACTCCACCTCGCCCGCCGGTCAGCTCACCAAGGAAGCCTACAACGTGATGCGCGGTTAGTAGAGACTGACGGCAACTGACGGCAGCTAGTAGACACGCCCGAACCGGTTCGGAACTTTCCTGTGAATCGTGGGGGAGGCGCGTGTGCCCTAGTGGGCGCGTTATACCGCGATATATCAGCTAAAAATCAAAGCAGCTGCGAATGGAATACATACCATTCGCAGCTGCTTTGTTGTTTAGAACAATGTTTAATTTTTAGTTGATAAAAGTCTCAATTAAATATTGAATAAAATATCAATATGTACTTTAAACTTTCTATGGTGGTGTAAAACAGTCCATTCACTGCGCACCACCATAGCCGTGCGACAGCATGCGGAATAGCTACCCGCAGCACACACAAACCTGCATCGCCGCATGTCAGACCCTATTCATTGCCGCTTCTCACTATTCCTCAACGAAAGCTTTCCTCCCTTTTCTTATTCGCTCCATTTGGCGACCCCGCGGTCGACCCAAAAATCGGTTCCTTCCGGCCGGTTATCAACCACAATTACATAAGGACAACCCATGTTTTCGGTTATCTCTCGAGCACTCACACCCGCTCCCCGCGCACGCCGCACTTTCGCCCTCACTCTCGCACTCGCCCTCGGTGCCGTACCCGTCACCTCCGCGGTGAGCGCACAGCCTGCCGCCCACGCGGCAGAACCCGCAGTCAACCTGAAACTCGTCATCAAGGCAGAGCAGCCCAAGGACGACCCTAGCTACGTCGAATGCGTCGCCAACTTCCTCGGCACCATGAGCGCCACCCCCGGCGTGTGGGCGGTCTGCCACGGCTACCTCGACAGCGAAGAATACACCGTCACCCGCCGCCACAGCAGTGCAACCGTCACCCGCGGCCAGCTGGTGCGCATGCTCTACCGCATGGCGGGATCGCCAACCGTCAAGAACTTACCCACGACCTCCCCCTACAAGGACGTGGCAACCACCGACCCGGACTACCCCGCCTACATCTGGGCGGCGGATGCGGGCATCACCTCCGGTTGGGATGACGAGCTCTTCCACCCGGACGACTACGCCACCCGCCACACCCTCGCCGCATTCCTGTATCGCGCCGCAGGTAGCCCCGACGGTGCCGCGCGCCTGCGCCAGATTCGCCGTCCGCTACGTGCCGAAGTCAAGAAGACTGAACAGTTCAAGACCGAAAACCGCTGGGCAGCCCGCACGCTCGGCGCCTGCCCCGAAGTGGACCGCGACGGTGACGGCGTGGCAGACGTGGTGAACCCTGCCAGCCCCCTGTACTTCTCCGACGCCCTGTACATGCTCAAGGCGTACGGCGATAAGGGCCTGAAGGTTGTGGGCACTCCCGCCGTTGACTAGGAGGCCGTTGACTAGGAGTAATACCGACTAGATTCAGTGCTCTAACTAGATTCAGCGCTGACTAGCGCATATATTCACCGCCCGCCGATGCGACCCAATGGGTTGCGCAGGCGGGCGGTGCGCTGGCAAGTTGCGAGCGCCCATGTCCGCTGCGCAATCGCCTCCGTGCAATGAAGGGCGCCTGCTCTGCACCCGCTAAGCTAGAAGGCATGAAGATTGCCACCTGGAACATCAACTCAATCCGCGCCCGCGAGAACCGCGTCGAAGACTGGCTCGACGAACACGACGTTGACGTGCTCGCACTGCAAGAAACCAAAACCAAGGACGAAACCTTCCCCTTCGACCTCTTCGAATTTATGGGCTACGAGGTTGCGCACTTTGGCCTGAATCAGTGGAATGGCGTGGCAATCGCCTCCCGAGTTGGCCTCGAAGACGTGCAACGCGGCTTCGATAACCAGCCGCACTTCGGCAAGCCCGGCGAACCCGAGGTGCTGGAGGCGCGCGCGATCGGTGCGACCTGCGGCGGCGTGCGCGTCTGGAGCCTCTACGTGCCCAATGGCCGGGGCCTGACCGACCCGCACATGGACTACAAGCTCCGCTGGATGGAGGCGCTGCGCCAGAACGTGCACAACGAACTGGCGGCTAACCCGCAGTCGCAGCTCGCCCTGGTCGGTGACTGGAACGTCGCCCCCGAGGATACCGACGTGTGGGATATTGACTACTTCCTGAGCAACGAAATGACCCACGTTTCCGAACCCGAACGCCGCGCCTTCGCCGCCCTGCTCGAAGAGGGCATGGTGGATGTAGTACGCCCGCACACCCCGGGCGAGTACACCTACTGGGACTACCAGGCGGGTCGCTTCACCAAGGACGAGGGTATGCGCATTGACTTCCAGCTGTTCTCGCCCGCGCTCGCCGCACGCGTGGAACGTGCCTGGATCGATAAGGTGGAGCGCGCCGGTGAAGGCGCAAGCGACCACACGCCGGTCGTGGTTGAGATTGCTGACTAAACGGAGCGTATAGCTTGCCGTAGAACCGCGTGCAGTAAGGAGGCGGGGGAGGGGCCCCTCGCCTCCTTGCTGTATCTGCTGGTGTTTCTGCGCGCATGGCTCTGTGTGTCTACCCCTGTGTTTCTGCCAATATTTCGGGGTTTTCTGTGTGGCTTAGTTGAAAAGTTCGGCTTGACGAACTATTGTTAAATTCCGCCCGGGATGACAGGCAAAAGCGCATCATGATGCCTGCGCAGACAACACCGTGTCCCTGTCGCCCCGGCGCGGCAAAATCCACACATCAACCACATACTCAAACCCGTGACTTCCAATGAAGGACGCCTCATGAACGCTCTAACCCCCGCAGGCAGCAACGCACACCGCCTCATCCAGGCGCTCTGCGCCGCCCTAGCACTCACCCTACTACTCGTGCTCACCGGCTGCGGCAGCACTGCCAGCACCACCGATGGCGCTAAGAGCAGCAACGGCAAGAAGACCGTGCTCACCACCTTCACCGTGCTAGCAGACATTGCCAGCAACGTGGCAGGCGACGACCTGAACGTCGAGTCCCTCACCAAGCCCGGCGCTGAAATCCACGAGTACGAGCCCACCCCCTCCGACCTGAAGAAGGCGCATGCCGCCGACCTGGTGCTCGACAACGGCCTGAACCTCGAATCCTGGTTCGCGAAGTTCGTTGAAGAATCCCACGCTAAGCACGTGACCGTCTCCGAGGGGGTCACGCCCATCTCCATTACCGAGGATGCCTACGAGGGCAAGCCCAACCCCCATGCCTGGATGAGCCCCAGTAACGTACAGAAGTACGTGGACGTGATGATTCGCGAATTTAGCGCCCTCGACCCGAGCCACGCCGCCGACTACAAGTCCCGCGGTGAAGCCTACAAGAAGCAGCTGCAGGGCGTACGTGACGAGCTCGTCAAGGAAATCTCTACCCTGCCCGAGAACCAGCGCGCACTGGTCACCTGCGAAGGCGCCTTCTCCTACCTGGCGGCAGACGCGGGCCTGAAGGAAAAGTACATTTGGGCGGTCAACTCCGAACAGCAGGCGACCCCCTCGCAGATTTCCTCCGCAATCGATTACGTGCGCGAGAACCAGGTGCCCGCTGTGTTCTGCGAATCCACCGTCTCCGATAACCCGATGCGCCAGGTAGCCGACGCCGCCGGTGCGCGATTCGGCGGCGTGCTCTACGTGGACTCGCTCTCCGAGGCGAACGGCCCCGTGCCCACCTACCTGGACATGATTCGCTACGACGCACGCACCATTGTGGCGGGCCTCAAGGGCAACTCCTAAAACCCGAATAAACCCGGCATCGAAAACCCCGGGTAAATCCCAAACCCCCGACAGGATAGGAGGGGGCGGTCGCCTTCTTGGCTCCGCTCCTCCCACGCCGTTAACACTCGCTCACACAGCACCCGCCCACACGGCACCCACTCACCAACACGCAAGAAAGTACACCCGCCCCACGCATACGGTGACCACCAGAAAGAACACAAGGAATGAGCACTCTTCTCAGCTGCGAAAATGTGCACGTGAACTACGGGCCAGTCCGCGCCCTCACCGGCGCATCCTTCACCCTGGACACCGGGCGTATCTGCGGCCTAATCGGCATGAACGGCTCCGGAAAATCCACCCTCTTCAAAGCCATTATGGGGGTCGTGCCCGTGCACGCCGGCAGCATCACCCTCGACGGGCAACCCGTCGGCGGTAACCGCGGCAAGAACGCGCACCACCACCGCGCCGGACTCATCAGCTACGTGCCGCAGAGCGAAGAAATCGACTGGACCTTCCCCATCTCCGTGCGCGAAGTCGTCAGCATGGGACGCTACCGCAATCTCGGCATCACCCGCCGCCTGCGTGCCGCAGACCGTGCCGCCGTGGATGAGGCGCTCGCCCGCGTGGAACTGACCGACCTTGCTGACCGTCAGATTGGGGCGCTCTCGGGTGGTCAGCGTAAGCGCGCCTTCGTGGCACGCGCTATCGCCCAGGGCGCCCAGCTGCTACTGCTGGATGAGCCCTTCGCCGGTGTGGACAAGCGCAGCGAGGCGATGCTCATTCAGGTCATCGAACAGCTGCGTGACGAGGGCGCGACCGTGCTGGTTTCCACGCACGACTTGGCGAGCCTGCGCCAGTTCGCCGACGAGGCGCTACTGCTGCGCGGTGAGATTCTGATGCACGACACCCCCGAGAAGGTGCTCGCCCCCGAGAACCTGGTGCGTGCCTTCGGCATGGAAGTGGACGCCGGCACGCCGACTGCCGCCTCCAGCGCTACCGCCTCCGGCACTACTACGAACAGCTCTGCGGAAGGGAAGAACTAAATGGACATCCTCAACTTTCTGGTGGAGCCGCTGACCCTGCCCTTCATGCTCCGCGCATTCGTGGTCACCGTCATCGCCGCCGCCGTCTGCGCCCTACTCTCTTGCTGGCTCGTGCTGCTCGGCTGGTCGCTCATGGGCGACGCAATCTCGCACGCGGTACTGCCCGGCGTGGTGCTCGCCTACATTTTTGGTGCACCCTTCGCGGTGGGTGCGGTCATTGCCGCGCTCGTGGCGGTGGCGCTCATCGGCGGGGTACGGCGCAGCGGCCGCGTGCGCGAGGACGCCGCGATCGGCATCGTGTTTACGACTATGTTCGCGTTCGGTCTGGTGCTGATTTCGGTCACGCCGTCGAACACCGACCTGAACCATATTCTCTTCGGTAACGTGCTGGGTGTGTCCTGGTCGGACGTCTGGCAGGTCGCCGTCCTCGCGGTGGTAGTTGCCGCCGTGCTGCTGGTCAAGCGCCGCGACTTCGTGCTGTACGCCTTCGACCCGGGGTTTGCGCAGGCGGTGGGGTTGCGTCCGCGTCTGCTCGGCGCGCTGCTACTCATTATGCTGGCGCTGACCTCCGTGGTGGCGCTGCAGATTGTGGGCGTGGTGCTGGTTGTGGCGATGCTCGTCATCCCCGGCTCCACCGCGCGCCTGATGACTGACCGGTTCGTGCCCATGCTCGCGGTGAGCGTGGGAGTGTCCCTGGTGGGCACGCTGACCGGCCTGTACGCCAGCTACTACGCGGATGTATCGCCCGGTGGTGCCGTGGTCGTCACGCAGGGCATACTGTTCGCCCTGGCGTACGTGTTTGCCCCGCGCTACGGTCTGCTGGGCAGGATGCGCGCCCGCCGACTCAGCACTGCCGCAACGAAAACTGAGCCGTCAGCTTCCTAAGAAAGCTCACCCTGTGAAAGCTCCCTCTAAGAAAGCCCACTGAGTACACTCACCGAATACAGCAATAGGCGGAAAGTCCCACCGTGGGGCTTTCCGCCTATTGCTATCTTCTGAAGGTTGGGGGCGCGTACCCGCCCGGATTTCCGGGCTAGAAGCCCGCCGCTACCGCCCTGTATCTACCGCCCTGTACCTAGCGCACCGTGCGGGACACGAACAGGGAGGCGGTCGCCTCTGCACCCAACGGAATAATGGTGCCGCCGGGCTTCACCGCACCGGCCGCATCCGTCTCGTGCAGGTTGCCGGAACCGGCACCAACCACGCTCACGTTCACCGCCTCCGAGAAGGGTGCACCCTCCTCAATGTGCAGGCGCACGCCGGGCACAAAACCGTGGCCCTGCAGGTAACGCAGCAGGCGCGGGTCGTCATCGTTAATGCGTTCGAGCACGACTGTTTCGCAGGGTTCGCACTGGCTCAGCGGCACGGTCTGCGGAAAACTAATATGCCCCGAAGAGTCCGGGATCGGGTCGCCGTGCGGGTCGCGGGTCGGGTGCCCCAGCAGGGTGTCGATGCGGTCCACCATGAAGTCGGATACCGCGTGCTCCAGAACCTCCGCCTCGTCGTGCACACGGTCCCAGGTGTAGCCGAGAATCTCCACAAGGAACGTCTCAATGAGGCGGTGGCGGCGAATCATCGCCAGCGCGTAGGAGCGGCCGGTTTCAGTGAGCTCAATAGCGCCGTAGGGCTGATGCTCAATCAGGTCGGCGGCGGCGAGGCGCTTGAGGCCGTCAGATACCGAAGAAATGCGCAGGCCCATGCGTTCTGCCAGGGCGGATGCGGTGGCAGGGGTTTTGGTCCATTCTTCGAGGCTCCAGATTTCCTTGAGGTAGTTCTGGGTGCTGACGGAAAGTTCTGAAAGAGGCATAAAGATAAGTCTACCTTTTCTCTGGTTTTGCCCGTCGAGCTACAGGGTATTCAGCGCGGGCTTAAAAAGCGTCCCGCCCGGATAGTTCACCCCTGGCAGGGGGTGACTATCACGGGCGGGATTAGGTGTTCGGTTCCGCGCTGGCAGCTACGAAAGGCTGGCAGGCGCGAAAGAATGAGGGATGCGCGGCGGTGGTTAGGTGGCGCGGCGGCGCGAACGGTCAATACGGGTCAGCAGCTCGATGAGCGCACCGCGTGCCGCCTGCTCCTCATGCCAGAGGGAGCGGACGAGGGTGCGGCTGACCGCCTGGGTGGTGATGCCGAGTGCGGTTGCGGCGGCCTTCTGCTGGCCGCGCACGCCGGGT
The DNA here is from genome assembly GCF_001813685.1 of Rothia sp. HMSC061E04. Classification (NCBI taxonomy): domain Bacteria; kingdom Bacillati; phylum Actinomycetota; class Actinomycetes; order Micrococcales; family Micrococcaceae; genus Rothia; species Rothia sp. HMSC061E04. Next base: position 35,302 of record NZ_KV813702.1, read on the forward strand.
ACGAGCAGGTTTACTACGCGCCATTCGGCGTCGGTGCGGTCGGCGCATACGCGGTAGAGCAGGCGTGCGGAGCCTGCGGCGAGGTCGGCGAGGTGGCGGTTGTCGGCGCTGACGCTGATGCAGCGTACAGGTGCGCCTCCTTGTGCTTCTTCGACGGCGAGGCGTGAGAATTCGAGGGCGTCGCCGGTGCAGTCGGTGGTGCTGACGGCGCCGAGTGCGCCTGCGAATCGGGGGATGTTGAGCTCGCCGATTCCGATGCCGACCCAGAAGCCGTTATCGCGCGCGGCAATGAGCGCCGCGTGGAGTGCGTCGCTGGCGCGGTCGAAGGCACCCTGAATTTCGTCAGGGTATGTCTGGGCGAAGGCAACACGCGGGTTGAGCTTTGCGAGTTCGTCCGACAGTGCAGTGAGTGAGTGCTGTGCGGAACGTTGAATAAAGGTTAGAACGAACACCTTCCTATTATGCCGTAAAACCTTCAACAAGCGGCGTAAGGTTCGCCGTAATACCGGCAACATTTAAACCCCTAAAAATACGCATTGATAAGGGGAATTATCGTGAGCGTGCACTGTGTGCAGAAATCCTAGAAAGGACGTAGAACACCCCCGAAAGGAAAATAATTTTCATGCAAGTGCACGTTGAATTATTCGCTTTCGGGGGCGTTGAGTGGAGTTGATAGACGGGGCTACCGCGGAACTACTGTGCGTTCGTTACCTGCGAGATATGCGGCAGCTGACGCAGCGGCTTCTGGAATACCATCACCACCAGCGACAGGAAAATGAACACCGCGTAGAACAGCGCCGTGTACGTAATACCCCAATCAACAATGAGGAAGCCTGCCAGCAGAACAGCCAGCGGGGTGAGCGCCATGTTCGGGATACCCTGCACCGAGTGCACGCGACCGATCATGTGTTCCGGGGTAGACGCGTTAATGTACGCAATGATGCTCGAATTGAAGGAGGGGAGCACAATACCCGCCAGCACAATCAGCAGGCACACCGCCCACAGCATCGAATGAACCACCGGCAGCAACAGGTAGCACGCCGACATGATGGCCAGGGAGGTGATACCGAGCGGGCCGAGCGCAAACTTCTCGGTCAGCGGGCCGACCAGGAACGAACCGAGCAGCACGCCCACGCCGAAGGCGCTCGCAAAGATGCCGATGAAGAGCGGGTGTGCGCCCTCCAGGGTGTAGTAGTAGATGAAGGTGAGCGGAATGCCGACCGTTCCAAAGTTCGCGAGCGTTGAAACGAACGCGATGGACACCAGCACCTTGTTCTTCAGGATGTACTCGAAACCAGCTTTTGAGTCCTGCCAGAAGCTGGTTTTCTCGCCTTCCTCCTCTTCCGTGGGCTGCCGACTAGCGCCGTAGCTCTTGGGGGCGACGATGAATGCCAGCAGGTTGACGACCGCGTGAACTGCGGTCATGAGCACGGTCGAGAAGCCGATAATGATGCCGGCGACCGGGCCGCCCAGCAGGTTAGCGGTGGACTCGCGCGTCTCACCCATACCGGAGGCGTACCCCAGGTGTTCCTTGGGGACTACGCGGGTGATGATGGACTGCTCGCTTGGGTAGTCGAAGGTGGAAATGATGGCGGCTAGAGAAATCGTAATCACTAAAACGTAAATGTTGGTGACGTTGAAAACGAGGTAGAGAAGAATCGCTATCCAGGACAGTGACTGACCGATACAGGATAGCGCCAGGCACTTTGAGGGGCCGATTCTGTCGACCCACGTTCCAGATACTGCTCCGGCGCAGGTGGCGAGAACACCCGCGATGAAGAGGGTGATACTCGCAGCTTCGGGGGAGCCGGTCAGCGCCAAAATAATGATTGGCGTGGTGATATAGCTCATCGAGTCTGAGAGCTGGTTGGCTCCAATGGCGAAGAGAGTATTTCGAAAATCTCTATTCTTGAGTAGCTCGGTGTTGACACTCATGGGGGACCTCCACGATGGGGTTTATGGTGTCGCGCGGCGTGCAATCCGTCGTGCGTAGTTCATTGTGCGCAATTCGTAGTGCGCAATCGTATGAGTGAATACCCCGACAACCGGCTGTGCCTGCCTGTATTCGCTTGTTTTTGCCTGTGCCCGCCGGTCATGACGGGCCCGCCGGTCATCACGGGGTGGTTTAGGATGCACGGGGCGGCTCATCGGGAGCCCCCGCACAAGAAGTGTGTCGCGCGATACTTTAGATTCTATAAGAGATGTGAATCATATACATGAACGCTAGTTGAAAAACTTTCCTCATTTTGAGTATTGACATTAGGGTTATTTTGACTACAATTCATTCTTGGTGCTTCCAGCCAACTAAACCTCAGTTAAACCCGATTGCGGGCGCACCAAAGACGCCCCCGCAACGCAGCAGGCGGGGGAGTGTAGAAGAGCACAGAATAAGGGCTGCACTAGGTGCTACTCCACCAGGCCCGCGAAGCCCGACAGAGCCAGCACCTCCTCAACATCCTGCGGCACCGAACGCGCCACCCACGGCGAATGCACCAACATCGCCTGCCACTGACCGCGCGACACCGCCACATTCAAACGATTCGGCGACAGCACAAACCCCGCACCGCGCCCAGAATCAACCCGCGACGATGCCAACGACACCAACACCACCGCAGCCTCCTGACCCTGGAACTTATCCACCGTACCCACACGAACACCAGCACCCGAAGAATCCGCCAAACCAGCAGCAATCAGCGCCTCACGCACACAATCAACCTGCGCGTTATACGCCGCCACCACAATGCAATCCTCCGCCGCCAACGGGCGCAGCTCAGCACCAGCCGCCGGAACCCACTCACGACCCAACAACTCGCGCACGCAATCCACCACCGCCTGCGCCTCCTGCACAGAACGCACCGAACAACCCGCATGCTCCACCGGATACGACACCACACCCGGCGCAACATCCTGCAGGGCGCGACCAGCCGTTGCCGCTGCGCTCGCCAATGCGCCATCATACGACAGCCACGAAACCCGCTCGCACAACGCCGAATCCATGCGCCACGACTCACCCAAGAAATAGCCAAAACGAGGATCCAGCGCCGCCGCCCCGTCAGACAACCAGCCCAGCGCCGAAACATCCACCGGGTACGGGTGCACACCCGTCGACACCTGCGGCAACTGCTGCGGATCACCCAACAGCAGCACCGAACGCGCCGCACGAGCCGCCGCCACCGTATTCGTCAGAGAGAACTGGCCCGCCTCATCAACCACCAGAACATCCAGCGACCCGGCAGGCACGCGACGCTCACTCACGTAATCCCACACCGTACCGCCAAACAGCAGGCCGCCCGCACCAGAAATCAGCTCCACCAGCTCAGAATCAGACACCTCAGACCACGGGGCGTCCGGGGTCACCGACTTGCCGCGCAGACGCACCGCATGCGAAACATCAAAACCATCACGGGCACAGCACGCCACCATGAGGTTCTCAATCACCGCATGCGACTGAGCCACCACGCCCACCTTCGCACCCTCAGCCACCAGACGCGCAATCACGTGCGAGGCGAGGAAGGTCTTACCCGCACCCGGAGGGCCCTGAACCGCCACATAGGAATGGTCGAGAGCGCGAACCGCCGCGTGCACGGCATCCGCCGTGGGCAGGTCAGAGGCGGAAAAATCAACCTCACGAGGTAGATTTTCTGCATTTTTGGCGTTCGAGGCGCCCTTCTTGAGGCGCGGCGCGCGGCGGAATAGCAAATCCGCGGAGGCGCTCTCCACCCCCGTCAGGGAAGCCGCCGCACCGAGCACGCTCGGCAGGGCGCGGGGCGAGGAGGGAGCCTCGGAGGGCTCAGAATCTTCGCCGGATGCGGGGAGGTCAGACATCAGCGCGCTAGGCATGAGAGCGCCGCCGAAAAGCAGCCCGTGCACATCAGCCTGCAGAGCCGCCTCAATCGTCGCCGTAGACACCGGATCGCCAGGACCAATACCCGAAGGCAGGGCACGGTGCGGCTCATCCTTCACGCGGATGCGCTCCTGCAGAAGCACCTCCAAGAACTCGCCAGCCGACTCTGCGCCAGCCTCTTCGGGGTCCGCAGAACCCGCGGATCCGGCACGGAAACCACCCTGTGCCACCGCCAGCACACGCATGCCAAAGAAACCCGTCGCCGCCAACTCAGCGGGCACACGCTCACCCGGATTCGAGGCACGGAAATAATTCACCTGCGACTCCATACGATCCAGCGCAATCTGCGGGCTCAACCCCGCCTCATACGCACAAAAAACCGCACGGTCAGAGGGCGCAATCACCAGGCTCGGGTCAGCCTCAATTCGCGCACGCAACAGGCGCACCTGCGCGCCGCGCACACGATACCAGCCGGGGGCGTCTTCAACCTCGGTGAGCTCCTTCATGGCGGCGGCAAGCGCCTCCAGGTCTGCGGGGGTGTTCAGAAGAGCATGCGCATGCTCCACCGAAAGCACCTGCACTCGATCAAGGTACGCGTAATCGCGGCTCGCTACCCACGCCGTCGGGCCGTCCTCCAGGCGGCGAATGTGCTCACGCCAGAACGGGGCACGCTCGCGGCGGTGATAATTCGTCATGGACAGCAGCATCGCCGCCTCAAGCTCACCGGCACCCCAGCCGTGCTCTGCCGCGTGCTCCTCCAGGGATGCGAGCTGGGCATCCAGCAGGCACTGCAGGCGGTACTGTTCGCTGTCGTTCTCCACCGCGGCGGGCACCCTGTACATGACCGGATGCTTCTCAATTTCGGGATTCTCGGCGGTATCTTCGGCGGTGTCTTCGGTGACGAGCTCCGGGGCGTCGGTCGCGAGGGCAAGAGATGCCGCCGCGTTCAGGCACGCCGGGCACTCGTCGCAGGTCAGAAAATAGGGGATGCGCTCGGCAAGTTCCGCCGGTTCTACACCCTCGTTCAGCGCCTCGGTGAGCAGTAGGAGGCGCTGCTCCTGCAGGCGAATCAACGGCAGAATACGCACCGAATCAACCCTGTGAGGTTGAGGAACGGGGGAGCGGTGCTCAGTGGGCTCCGATTCGGGTTCGGTACTGTGCTCCAGGTGAAGGTCGAGGCGCGCGGCATTCTTGGTGTTCTCGGCGCTCTCGGTTGCACTAGCGGTCAGCAGGTGCGCCGCCAGGGCACCGCGCAATAGTGCCCGATGCGCCGCCTCACCCAGATGCGGGGTGCAGACGATTTGGGCGGTATTGCTCTCGGCGGTGCTGTCCTCAGCCGGGCAGTCGAGGCGGTCGAGCTCAACCGTGTAGGTCAGCCCCGCCGCGGAGGTCGCCACCAGGGGTACCGGGTGCGCTGTGCCGCCCGGGTGCTCACCGCCGACTACTTCACTGCCGACCATTCCACCGGCGGTCAGCACTCGCAGGCACTCGCGGTACGCTTCGCGGGCGCGCTCGGACTTCTCGGGGGTCGGGTGGGCAGACTGCTTCTGCGCACGCTCCCGAAGCTCGGTGTAGAGCCGCAGCTCGCAGGCGGAGGTTGCGGTCAAATCAGCGAGGGTGAAGGTAAGGTCCATGGTGACTTTTCTGCTGGAGGAGAGAGGAACAAGGCGGGGCGAAACCCGGCCGGGTGAGCAGGCGCGAGTCCCGGTTGAGGAGTCTGCCGGTACCCCGTGTCCCCTCACTCCGAGAGGTTGATTTTCAGGTTTCACGTGAAACACTACAGAAAATCAACCTGCACGGGATGATTTAGGGGGCTTTCGGGGCTATCCGGGCACACACGCTAGGAGGCTGCACCCGCCACAGTCGCGGTAGAAACTGCCGCCGTGGGCGCCGCCGAAGCGCTCGCCGCTACCGCAGAGGGAGCAGCAGAAGCACTCGGAGCGGTCAAGCGGTTCGCAATCGCCGCCGCCGCCGCGTCCACGCGTTCCTTCGCGGCGGGCAGCGCATCCGCACCGCCCAGATCGTTCAGAATAATCGCGAAAATCAGGCGGGTGCCGTCGGGTCGGGTCGCCACACCACACAGCGAAGACACCGTGTACAGGGTGCCGGTCTTCGCCTGCACAAAAGTGCGCGCGTGCACGGCATTCGCCGCACCAAAACGACCGGAAAGAGTGCCGCTCACGCCCGCGACCGGGAACGTGCTCATCAGCTGCTCCGCGTGCTCATCAGCATTCAGCAGCGCCACAACCTGCACGAGGGTTTGGGCGGTCACGCGGTCCGTCAAGGACATGCCGCACACGTCCGCCTGCACCAGGTTTTCAATGTTCACGCCGGCATCAACGAGTGCCTGGTGCACGGTCTGCTGTGCCGCTTCGCCGCTGCCTTCCTTACCTGCGGCGATGGCGGCGCAACGGCCAAGCACCTCAGCGAGGGCGTTGTCGGATTCGAGCATCATGTGTTGTGCCTGCTCCAGCAGGGTTGCCGATTCGACCGCGGCGATTTCGACTGCTTCCGCGGGGGCGGTGCGGCGCTCCGCGAGGGTGAAGCTCATGCCGGATTCCTTGCCGACGGTGTTGAGTGCATTTACGAACGCCTGCTGGGCGGCAACCGCCGCATCATCCGGGCGTACCGGGTTGCTTGCAGTGGACTCGCCCGGTACCGTGTGCGATTCGAGCGCAATCGGGTGAATGGGCGTAATCTGGCCGGACGCCACGTCCGCGTCATCCCAGCCGGGGTTCACGCTGGGGCCGGTGAAGAAGGTGCCGTCAAGGTAGACGGGTAGCGCCGCGGTTGGCTTCTCGCCCTGAAGAAGCGCCTTCACGGTCAGCTCGGCGAGGGTGCCCAAGCCTGCGCGTCCGACGATTTGCTTCGGGTCGGAGGCGCCCGCACCGAGCAGGGTGTCGCCGCCCGCCATGAGGTACAGTCCGGCGGCGTCGCGGGTGACGCGGGTGCGCAGGCGCGCCTGCAGGTTCGCGTAGCGGTTGAGTGCGAACAGGGTCAGCACCTTAAAAGTGGAGGCGGGCACGCGCGCGGTGTCGGCGTTGGCGGCGTACAGGTCGGCGGGTGCGGTGGCCGCCTTGATGCTGGGCAGGTTGCCGTCCATGCCGGTGACGAGCAGGCTGTACTGCGGGTAGGTGCCGTCCACGAAGAGCGCGGTGAGGGCGGCACGTAGTTGCTCCTGTTCCGCTTCGGGCAGTGCGGGTGCGAGGGTCGGTGTGGCGTTCGGGGTTGCGGAGGCGGTCGCCTCGGCAGTGCCGGTGGGGCTGCCGGTTGCGCTGCCGGTGGGGCTTGCGGAACCTTCGGGGCGTTTCTGTTCGGTTGCGGCGGATCCGCAGGCGGTGAGGAGGAGCATGCCGCCGAGGGTGAGGGCGGCGCGGCGGGTGAGTGTGGTGGTCTGGGTGTTGTGCTTGTTGGAAGGCATCTTTTGAGCATAGCGGGCGGATGGGGTGCCTATCGAATTTACGCGCCGGTGCTGGGATCTCATGCCGTGTTCCGGCTGCCCCTCACGAACCCTATCTGGGCTGCCCGGTACGGCGGCGGGGTGTGCTGGCGGGCGGGGGACTAGGCGGAATGTTAACTGTGGTGTGAGCGTGGTAAATTACGCTGGATTTGGCGCCGAATACGCGGTTTCGGTGTGCGTGAACGGGTTACAATGGGTGAGTTCAACACCTAACTTTCGCACCTTGCGCGCCGAAGTCGCCGCGAAAGTGACTCTAACTCACGAGAAAGAAGGTTCCGATGGAACTCGATGTCACTATTGAAATTCCCCGCGGCTCCCGCGTGAAGTACGAAGTGGACCACGAGACCGGCCGCCTGCGCCTGGACCGTGTGCTGTTCACCTCCATGCAGTACCCCACCGCTTACGGCTACTTCGAGAACACCCTCGGTGAGGACGGCGACCCGCTGGACGCAATGCTGATCCTGGACGTTGACGTTGTTCCCGGCGTGCTGGTTGAGTCCCGCCCGGTCGCAGTGTTCAACATGACCGATGAGGCTGGCGGCGACGCTAAGGTTCTGTGCGTTCCCACCGACAAGCGTTACGACCACATCAAGTCCCTGGCTGATGTTCCGGAGCAGCTGAAGGCTGAGATTCAGCACTTCTTCGAGCGTTATAAGGACCTGGAGCCCGGCAAGTGGGTTAAGGGCGAGGGCTGGGAAGACCTGGCTGCTGCTGAGAAGATGGTCCAGGAGGCTATCGACCGTTTCGCAGCTGAGGGTCACTAAGCTGCCGCACCGTTAGGTGCACCCGGTTTTGTAGGGGGCGTGTTCCCTGCGTCTGGTTCGTGCGATTTTTTGTGCGTGCTGGAGGCGGTGGGCACGCCCCCTTTTTGCTGCATCTTTCGCCTTTGTTGTGTCTTTCGCCGCATCCGCCTGCACGCCAGGTGTAGTTGATTGCGCAGGGTGCAGATTCTGAGTATGGTCAAAGAAATTCACTCTTCTTCCGTTCTCACACCTTTCACCGAGGATGGAAAATGAAGAAAAACTTTTCGACCCGCGCCGCGGCAGCACTGTTGGCACTGACTATGGGCTTCATGGGTCAGGGCGTGGCCCAGGCTACGCATATTGATCCGAAACCTGCACAGCCTACTGAAGAATCCAAGGCTAATGTCAACTGTTTCGAAATGTACGGCGAATACGGCAGGAACGCTATGAACAGTTGGCAATGGGCAGAGTGTGTCGGCCTGATAACGAAGGATCAGGTTGCTGAGCTGTATAACATCGATGAGGGGTCCCTGCCGAATGAGGTCATGACCATTTCGCGCGGCCACTTGCTGGAGTACCTGTACCAGCTGGCTGGCTCACCCGAGGTGAAGAACCTGCCGGAGAAGTCCCCGTACACCGACCTGACTCCGGGCGATGCGCGTTATAAGGTTGCTATCTGGGCGACCCGTGTGGGTTTGACCACCGGTTGGTCTGATGGTTCCTTCCATTACGACACTCCGGCGAGCCGTGGCGCCTACTTTACTTTCCTCTACCGTGCTGCGGGTAGCCCCAAGGTAACTCTGGAGCCCCTGGGTAAGGCGAATGCTGCACGATATAAGAAGCGTTTTGCCCCCATTAAGCGAGGTAGTGAGTTGCACCGAGCAATGAGCTGGGCGTACCAGCATGCAATGGCGAAGCGGGAGGATTATGACCTGCCTATGAACTTCAACTACCCCAGCGCCGATTACGTGACATGGGACGCCTACAGGGTGCCGGATTTCTACTTCGCTTCGCACCGCACTATTTTTATTCCTCTTATGATTCTGGACAGTCACGAGGAGTTGGCGCCCATTGTGGCTCGTCTGCAGTCGCTGTCATAGCGGTAGGCGAGCGGGAGGGCTTGCTGGGGGCGTGTTCACTGCGTCTGGTTCGTGCGATTTTTTGTGCGTGCTGGAGGCGGTGGGCACGCCCCCTTTTGATGTGCTCCTTGATTGTGTTCGGAGGTTCCGGGAATGGTGTGTGCGACCGAACTATTCTTCGGAAAACAGCCTCAGAGCACCCCTGGGAGTGCTATTATGGGCATATTACGAAGAATAGTTCGTATAACCTGAGGTTCTGCAGCGGTGAGGAGGAAACCCCCATGGCATTCGACGCAACGGGGTTCGCACAAGAATTTGGCGCCCAGGTTCGCGCCGTCCGCAAGTACGAAAAAATCACCCAAATGGAGTTGGCGTGGATGGTCGGGCTCAGCGATAAAACAATCCGCGATATTGAGCGTGGGCTACCCGGCCCGTCAATTGGTGCGGTCCTCAAAGTCGCCCAAGAGCTCGGCATCGAGCTGGCCATTACTAACCCCCTCACCTAACCCCTCCCGCACACTGCGATAGAAAACAGAACCTGGAGAAAAGCCATGACAGATGAACTTATGGCAGATGTCTATAAAGATGGTGTTCTCGCCGCATATTTGAGGCGAGACGCCAACGGGCTGATTCATTTCACCTACCGCGCAGATTATGAAGGCCCGGCAATTGCCACGAGCCTGCCTTTAAACGCGGAATATACCGCAGAATCAATTCCTCCTTTCTTTCAGAATCTTTTGCCCGAAGGCTATAGGCTCGACGTCGTTAGTTCCGAGAAAAAAATCAGCAAAAATAACACCCTGGGCTTATTGCTGGTGATTGGTTCTGACGTTCCAGGCGATGTGCAAATTATTGAGCACGGGTGGGAACTGTACACCGCTCCTGCCGCATTGGTGAACAACCCTGAGGTTGTTTCTTTTGCAGAACTTATGGGCACGGTTGACCGCCGAGGACTGCCTGGCGTTCAAGAAAAGCTGAGTGCCGTCATGAAAACCCTGCCCGTGCATTGGACGGGCGCTGGCTACGATGCGCTTCTGAAAATCAGCCCGCAACGTATGCCCGGGCTCGTAGAAAACGAAGCTGCCCACCTCACGGCGGCCGCACTCATGGGGATTCCTGTAGCTCAGCATGAGCTTGTCTATGATCGAGACGGCGTATCAGGTTTGATGGTCTCCCGTTTCGACCGAACACCCTCTGGGGGACGCATCGCTATGGAGGATGGCGCACAGATTTTGGGTGTTCCTTCGGGTGAGAAATACACAGAAGATAATCCTGCTGTGACAACAGAAAGTGTCATTCAAGCAATGGTGAAGCTTGCTGCTTCCCCTGCTGTTGCCCGCAGGAATCTTTACATGCATTTTCTCTACGCTTGGCTGACCGGCAATGGGGACCTGCACGCAAAAAATATCTCGCTCCTCAAGGGACGCCGTGGATGGGAAGTAGCTCCTATCTACGACATCCCCTGTTCGCTCGTGCACATTAAATCTCTATCCATGGCGCTTAGCGTCAACGGAAAAGATAATTCGAATCCCGGCGACGGTTCACCGCCCGAAGATTGGAAGATTACTGTTGACGATTGGCTTGCTCTCGCAGAGACTATCGGTCTTCCGTCTAAGGTGCAGAAAGACGCTCTAACTCGTGCTCTCAAAGCGGCTCGAGCAGTTCGCTGGCCCACAGACCGAGCCGCCCCGGGATATGTTTTCAACTCGAATGCCTCACCGTTTAAGGCCATGCAGAAAGAGTTGGAACGCCGCCAGGACGAGTTTGAAGAGTACCTTCATACGCGCTCCTAAGGCTCCTGACTTCTTGAGCCTTCGTTATTTCTAAATTCTCATCGTGAAGTATCTATCTACATAGATACTTCGCAATTTCTATAAAGGAACCACCATGCAGAATGGACGCGCAGGACGCCTGCACCCCGCCGTCGGCACTGCCCGCCGCCACCTCGTCGCCGCCCTCGAAAAGCTCCTCGGTGCAGGAAGCATCAAAGCTACCGGACGCTCCCGCACCGCCTCCACCGCGGACCCCGCCGACCTGCCCCTGCTCCTGGTCGCCTGCAGCGGCGGCCCCGACTCCCTCGCGCTGGCAGCCATTGCCGCACACTTCGCCCGCCGCGGCGACGTACGCGTAGGCGCCATCATCGTCGACCACGGCCTGCAAGAAGACTCCGCCGCGGTCGCCGCGCAGACCGCGCAGACCCTCACCGACCTGGGGCTTCACCCCGTTATCATCGAAAAAGTGCAGGTTCCCGTCGGCAACATGGGCCCCGAAATGGCGGCGCGCACCGCCCGCTACACCGCCTTCACCAAAGCCGTTGAAGCCACCGGCGCCCGCGCCGTACTACTCGGCCACACCCTCGACGACCAGGCAGAAACCGTGCTACTCGGCCTGAGCCGCGGCTCCGGCACGCGCTCCCTTGCCGGTATGCCGCCCGTACGCATCGAAGAGGGTGTCACCTACCTGCGTCCCTTCCTCGGCCTGCGCCGCACCGACATGCTCGACATCTGCGACGCCGAAACCCTCACCCCCTGGAACGACCCGACCAACACCGACGAAACCCTCATGCGTGCCCGCATCCGCCACAGCGTGCTGCCCTACCTGGAGGATCACCTCGGCGGGGACGTCGCCCGCTCCCTGGCGCGCACCGCCTCCGTAGCTGGCCCCGACGCCGAATACCTCGACGAGCAGGCACAGGCAGCCTACGAGCAGGCGCTCCTACCCGCCGGAACCGCCGTGCGCGGCATCGAACGTGAGGACGCCGTGCTGCTGGATCGTGCGCAGGTGGCGGCGCTGCACCCGGCGCTTCGATTGCGTGTGCTTGCGACCGCCTGCAAGGCCGCCGGGGGAGAGAACCCCGGCTTTGAGCGACTGCAGGCGCTGGACTCTTTCACCGCCGAATACGCGGTGGCTGGGCCCGTTCAGATGCCCGGTCACGTGAGCGCGTACCGCCGCCGCAAAATTGTGCATCCGGCAACCGGTGAACGCCTGGACGTGCTCGTATTAGTGCCAACTCGACCCTAACTAGGTGCCCAGCTAGGTGCCCGCGGAACCCCCTCAGCACACACTATCTGCGTGGTGAGGTGCGCCGCGGCGCCGTTTTAAGCCATACTTAAGGCGAACACCATCCACATTGTCCGCTGTGGGAAGGTATGAAACCCCTCACCCGGGGCCCCGGCGGAGGCGCAGAGCGTCTAAAAGAATACGAAGGAATACATCGTGCAGGCTATCGACGTGCAGGACGATATTAAGAACGTTCTCTTCAGCAAGGAAGAGATTAACGCGAAGGTCGCCGAACTGGCGGCGCGCATCGACGAAGACTACGCCGGTAAGGACGTGCTGTTGGTGGGTGTTCTCAAGGGCGCCATCATGATCATGGCTGACCTTTCCCGCGCTCTCAAGGGCCACTACACCATGGACTGGATGGCTGTTTCTTCTTACGGTTCCGGCACCAAGTCCTCCGGCGTTGTGCGTATCCTCAAGGACCTGGACACCGACCTGGTGGGCCGCAACGTCCTGATCGTTGAAGATATCATTGACTCCGGTCTGACCCTGGCATGGCTGCAGCAGAACCTGATTTCTCGCGGCGCAGCTTCCGTTGAGATTTGCACCCTGCTGCGCAAGCCCAAGGTCGTCAAGGCTGACGTTGAGGTCAAGTACGTCGGCTGGGACATCGAGCCCGAGTTCGTTGTTGGTTACGGCCTGGACTTCGCTGAGAAGTACCGCAACCTGGACTGCGTCGCAACCCTGCACCCGCACGTTTACTCCTAAGCCTTCACCTCAGCAACCATGCTGTAGGTGGTTATGCCCCGCCTCCTCACGCTTGTGGGGGAGCGGGGCGTTGCTGTACCCGACGGTGGATGTACTCGGGGGCGGATGTACCCGCCGCAGAAGATGCACTTTCACCCCCACCGAGTGCTACAACCCTTTAGCCCGCAGGTGAAATAGAGAAGCCCGGTACCTAGCCGCCCGCCGGGGTAGGGTACATTTAAGGTTGCATCGTTGGGTGTTCCGGCTGGTATGCCGCACCCCCGACGGGTTACAGCCGCAACGTAAGGACAAAGCATTGGCGCAAACCCCCAATACTCCGCAGAAAGGCTCGGAGGGATTCCTAAAGAAGCTGATTAACGGCCCCTGGTTCTGGCCGGGCGCAGCTCTCGTGATCATGCTGGCTTTCCTCATGACCTCCTTCTTCACTCAGCCCTCGCGTCAGGTGGACACCAACGTGGGTCTTCAGATGCTCAAGGACCACCAGGTCAAGAGCGCAAAGATCTACGACGGCGACCAGCGCGTCGAGCTGCAGCTTAAGGACGATTACAAGAAGGGCAACGACAACTACGGTAAGTCGGTGCGCTTCTACTACGTGCAGCCCCGCGGCGAAGAAGTTGCTAAGGCAATGGAATCCGCCGAGCTGGAAAGCTACACGGACCAGCCGGTTGAGCACAGCTTCCTGAGCTCCCTGGTGTCTCTGCTGCTGCCGATTCTGCTCTTTGGTGTGCTCTTCTGGTTCCTGATGGGACGAGTCGGAGGCGGCTCCTCCGTCATGAGCTTCTCCAAGTCCCGCGCGAAGAAGTTCACCAAGGACAAGCCGGAAGTCCGCTTCAGCGATGTCGCCGGCGTGGACGAGGCGCTCGCCGAACTGGAAGAAGTCCGCGAGTTCCTGGCTGAACCCGAAAAGTTCACCCGCCTGGGTGCAAAGATCCCCAAGGGCGTTCTGCTGTACGGCCCTCCCGGCACCGGTAAGACCCTGCTCGCCAAGGCTGTGGCGGGCGAGGCTGGCGTGCCCTTCTACTCGATTTCTGGCTCTGACTTCGTTGAAATGTTCGTGGGTGTGGGTGCTTCCCGCGTGCGCGACCTGTTCAAGGAAGCGAAGAGCGACCCCGCCGCCATCGTCTTCGTCGACGAGATTGACGCTGTTGGCCGCCGCCGCGGCGTCGGCATGGGTGGCGGTAATGACGAGCGTGAGCAGACCCTGAACCAGCTGCTGGTTGAGATGGACGGCTTCGACGGCAACTCGAACGTCATCGTCATTGCGGCAACGAACCGACCCGACGTCCTGGACCCGGCGCTGCTGCGTCCCGGCCGTTTTGACCGCCAGATCGGTGTGGACGCCCCCGACATGCAGGGCCGCGAACACATCCTGCGCGTTCACGCCGCAGGCAAGCCGATTGCTAACACCGTTGACCTTGCTCAGGTTGCTAAGCGCACCCCCGGCTTCACCGGTGCTGACCTGGCGAACGTCATGAACGAGGCGGCTCTGCTGACCGCCCGCGATAACGGCAACGTGATTGACGACCGCGCTATCGACGAGGCAATCGACCGCGTCATGGCTGGTCCGCAGCGTTCCTCGCGCATCATGAACGAGCACGAGCGTAAGGTCACCGCATACCACGAGGGCGGTCACGCCCTGGTCGCGGCGGCACTGCGTAACTCCGCGCCGGTCACCAAGATTACGATTCTTCCGCGCGGTCGCGCCCTGGGTTACACCATGGTCATGCCGCAGGACGACAAGTACTCCACGACCCGCCACGAACTGCTCGACCAGATGGCGTACGCGATGGGTGGCCGTGCGGCTGAGGAAATCGTCTTCCACGACCCGTCCACCGGTGCGTCTAACGACATTCAGAAGGCAACCGACACCGCCCGCAAGATGGTTACCGACTACGGCATGAGCGCCGTGATTGGTTCCGTGAAGCTCGGCGGCGAAGACACCGAACCGTTCCTCGGTGGCGGCGGCGCTTCGGCACGCAACTACTCCGACGAGACCGCGGCAAAGGTCGACGCTGAGATTCGCGCCCTGCTGGAGCAGGCACACGATGAGGCGTTCCAGATTCTGCTGGAAAACCGCGATATTCTGGACCGCCTGGCGTTCGCCCTGCTTGAGAAGGAAACCCTGCTCGAGAATGAGATTGCCGAAATCTTCAAGGATGTTCGCAAGCGCCCCGAGCGTGAGCACTGGTACTCCAAGCCGACCCGCGAGCGTACCGACATCCCGCCGGTGAAGGCACCGAGCGAGCTGGCGAAGGAAGCCGAAAAGTCTGAGGAAGCACCTGCCGAGGCGCCGACTGTTCCGGTAGCACCGGCTGCACCCGCGCAGCAGGCCCCGGTAGCACCTACGCAGCCGTTGCCGCCTCAGGTGCCCCTCAGCGACCCGGACGCCGACCCGACCGTCGCAATGCCCACCCAGCAGTACCCGAACTACCCCGCCCCTCCGGCGCAGCGCCCGGAGAACGGCACCCCGAACCAGAATGGAGCAGAGAATGAGCGAGGTTAAGAACGCCGTTGACCAGCCGCGTATTGAGGCTGCCGTCCGTGAGATTCTGCTCGCGATTGGTGAGGACCCGGACCGTGACGGTCTGCAGCAGACCCCTGCACGTGTGGCGCGCGCCTACGCGGAGTTCTTCTCGGGCCTGCACCAGGACGCTGGCGAGATTCTGGGTACGACCTTCGACATCGCCCACTCTGAGATGGTGCTGGTGAAGGACATCCCGTTCTACTCGACCTGTGAGCACCACCTGGTGCCGTTCCACGGTGTGGCGCATGTGGGTTATATTCCCGGCCCGGACGGTAAGGTGACCGGCCTGAGCAAGCTCGCCCGCGTGGTGGATCTGTACGCTCGCCGCCCGCAGGTGCAGGAGCGTCTGACCACGCAGGTGGTGGAGGCTCTGGAGGAGCACTTGAACCCGCGCGGCGCGATTGTGGTGATTGAAGCTGAGCACATGTGCATGTCGATGCGCGGTGTGCGTAAGCCGGGCGCGAAGACCGTGACCAGCGCGGTGCGCGGTGCGCTGATGAACGGCGCAACCCGTGCGGAGGCGATGAGCCTGATCTTCTCGCAGCGCTAAGCATCGGGATGATCATATAGCTATGCGACAGGGGCAGGATTCTAAGGAATCCTGCCCCTCCGCCGCGCAGCCGCATTTGTTGGGTAGTATGACGAGTGCCCTTGCGTGAAGAGCATCATCAGCTGTAGAGTAGTACCACTAGTACCGGCACCACTCCTTCGGGAGTACAGGACCGGTCTTCTTTTTTAACAACGCTACGTATCGCGTTCTTTACGTACCGTTGTTAATGCAAGCATGGCTGTTCCTCGTCTCATCTGAAACGAAAATAACCGCGACCGGTTCCTCCCCTCATGGGTCCAGGACCGGTCATCGTTTTTAAATGATTGCCTTAGCAAAGCAGATGGCTTACAGGGCATGTAGTTATACCCTTAATATCCTTATGTTGATATTATTAAAGAGTTACAATGATGAAACGATATCAAGCGATGGATAATACATGTTTTCAAGCGTAAAACCATTTAAATCATATGAACAGCAGGTTGGTATCTTGCAAGAGCGGGGGATGCTCGTAGGTTCGCAAGAACGTGCTGTTTATGTCCTCGAGCGTGTTAGTTACTACCGTCTGAGTGGTTACTATTATTCGTTTCGGCGGTCGTCGGGAAGCGGGCAGCGCTTGGATACTTTCGTGCCCGGAACGGTCTTTGAAGATATTGTGGCCCTGTATGAATATGACCGTAATCTTCGGTCTATTGCGTTTTCGTACTTCTCGCAGTTTGAGGTGTATTTGCGGTCCCGCCTAGGGAATTTACTGGGGGAAGTGGACCCTCTCATATACGAGGATGAAACCCGGTGTGATCTTCAAGGTAGTAAAAGGCGCACTGCTTGGAATAGATTCACGAGAAAAAGCGAACAACTTATTCGTACTTCTGAGGAAGAATTCGTGAAGCATCACCGTGAGCAATACGGCGGGAAGTTGCCTGTGTGGGTAGTGGTGGAAGTTCTAGATTTAGGGGCTCTGCAGAATCTGTATTTGGTCTCCCCGCCAAATATTCGGCGAGATATCGCGAAAGCCCTGGGGTGTACTGACCCCCAACTGGAAACCTGGATTAACTCGCTGCGGGTAATGCGCAATATTTGTGCGCATCAAAGTAGGTTCTACAATAAGCTGCACCCAGAGCCTCGCTTACCGCGTGTGTTGAGAGGTGGAAGAGTTGAGAGCCCTGAAATCCGTGAGGTTGTTGACCTATTTGGTGTGCCACAGGCTGAAGAGAACCATAAGATGTGTAAAACCTTCGGCATGCTCACCCTCCTCAAATATCTGATGGACCAGGGTGGAATCGGGGATACGGAATCTCTAACGCAGATTCTGAAGGAACGTCCTAATATTTCCGTTCCTGGAGTTGATATCTCCCGGGCAATGGGTATACCGCAAGGTTGGGAAGAAACCCGTTTGTGGAGCTAAATTATTCACTGCCTATAGACACACTGAAAGGGGCGGAGGTGAAAACCTCCGCCCCTTTTGCTGTGCGGTTGTGTCCCTCGGAGCCGACGGCACCGGCAATGGTGCCGCACAGACCCCGAAGAAGACTCAAAGACCCTTAGTGGGCTTCGTTCTTATCGTCCCAACCCAGGGCAAGCGTCACGATCAAGCCCACGGCAATGAAACCGCAACCGGTTGCAGTACCGAAAGCAATCCAGCGCACGGCAGGAGCACCTTCAGCGAGCACAATAGTCACCAGCGCGGCAAGAGCCACCAGGGAGAGGATCCAAGCTCCGGTCTTCAAGTTCACAATGAGTCACTTCCTAGAGTATGTATGTGTAGGTGCGCGCCACCGACCGGGAACGCGCCAGGCACGGTATGCGTGCCCTCCCAGCATACCCTTAAATAGGTATCTGTAATGCAAATATTGCATGTTGTGTCCCCAAAATCGTCCCGTCGCTGTCCCAACCCCCGCCTCAATCCCCCTTCCAATCACAGCGGCAAACATGGGAGCACCACAGATTCGGTACGATAAATTTATGACTGAATCCACACACACCACCCGTGTAGCCCTCCTGCCCTGCGACGTGCTCGCCGCCGAACGCACCCTCGTGATGGGCATCCTCAACGTCACCCCCGACTCCTTCAGCGACGGCGGCCAGCACTACGCCGCCACCGACGCCATCGCCCACGCCGCCCGCATGATTGCCGAGGGCGCCTCCATTATCGACATTGGCGGTGAGTCCACCCGCCCCGCCGGTGCCGTGCGCATCAGCGTGGAGGAGGAGCAGCGCCGCATCCTGCCCGTCATCGAGGCAGTCGCGCAGATGGGCACCACCATCAGCGTTGACACCATGAACCCGCAGACCGCCCGCGCCGCCATCGCCGCCGGTGCGCACATCATCAACGATGTGTCCGGTCTGAACGTAAGCGATGAAATGATTGAAACCGCCGCTGAACTGCAGGTGCCGTACATCCTCATGCACGCCCGCGGCACCTCCCAGACCATGGACAGCCTGGCGGAGTACCCGCGCGGCGTGGTCACCGAGGTTGTGGAGGAGCTGACCGGCCTGCGTGAGCGTTTCCTCGCCGCCGGTGTGCTGCCCCAGAACCTGATTCTTGACCCGGGTCTGGGCTTCGCGAAGGGCGGCATGCAGGATTGGGAGCTGCTCGCCGCCATTGACGAGCTACAGGGCCTGGGCCACCGCCTGCTCATTGCCGGTTCCCGCAAGCGTTTTATCGCCAACGCTCTGACCGCGGCGGATATGGCGCTGGCCGAGCGCCTGAACGCGAGCGGCTTCACCGCAACCGATGCGGGTGAGGCTGAACGCGAACTGTGGCAACCGCTGTCGGAACCGCGCCCGGCTCAGCACCGTGCGGCAGCCTCTGCGGCGGTGACCGCCCTGGTGGCGGCGCGCGGCGTGTGGGCGGTGCGCGTGCATGACGTGCCCGCCAGCGTGGATGCGGTGACGGTCGCCTCCGCGTTGCGTTCTGTCAGCTAACGCCGTCAGCTAATCCCCCAATCGCCACCATCCGAATACCTTCTAGGAGACCCCCAATGACCCAGGCAGATTACGCCCGCCACGACCGCATCACCCTCACCGGCATTACCGCCAAGGGCTATCACGGCGTGCTCGACTTTGAGAAGCGCGACGGCCAGCCCTTCGTCGTGGACGCGACCCTGTACAGCGATTTTTCCGCCGCAGCCGCTACGGATGACCTGACGAAGACCACGAACTACGCGCTCGTGGTTGACCTGATTCACCGCCACGTGACGAACGGTTCGCTGGATTTGATTGAGACCCTTGCGGTGAACATTGCCGAGGGTATCCTTGCGATGTTTGAGCTTGTGGAGGCGGCGGAGATTACCGTATCGAAGCCGCAGGCGCCGATTGAGTTGCCGTTCGGTAACGTTGCGGTGAGCGTGTTCCGTGAGCGTGCCGCGGAGCGTGTCGTGGAGGGCGGCCGCTAGTGGCTGGCACCCAGACAACCGATACGCAGAAGCCCAACACCCTGAAACACCGCGCGGTGCTGGCGTTGGGCTCGAATCTGGGCGAAAGCGAAGACACCCTGGAGCGTGCCGTCGCCGACCTGGTGGCGGGCGGCGTGCAGCTGGTGCGCGCCTCCGGGTTGTACCGTACCGCCCCGGTGGGTGGCCCGGCGGGTCAGCCGGATTTCGTGAACGCGGTCATTGAGGTGGCAACTGACCTGGGCGCCTACGAGCTGCTGAAGCTGTGTAATGCGGTGGAGGCGGCGCATCACCGTGAGCGCCTGGTGCGTTGGGGCCCGCGCACCCTCGATATTGACGTGATTGACTATGACGGCGTGATTTCTGAGGATCCGGTGCTGACTCTGCCGCATCCGCGGGCGCAGGAGCGTGCTTTTGTGTTGGTGCCGTGGGCGCAGATGGACCCGCAGGCGTACCTGACGGTGACCCGGCGTGCGGAGCCTTCGGGGGAGCGGCCGGATGAGGTTCCTGCGCCTCTGAGCCGCGAGGTCGTGAACGTTGCGGAGCTGTCCCGCACGCTGCTTGGTGCGGATGAAGACGCTATTAGCTATATGCGTGAGATGCAGGTACCTGATCAGCCTTAAATGTGGCACTCTGGAAGGTAGAGGAACCTACCGAAAGGAAACACCATGAAGCCCCTGAGTTATCGGGCGATTATTGTGGCGGCTGCGTGCGGTGCCGCTGCCGCTCTTATGGTGAATTCCGCGATGATTGGCGCCGGTTTTGGTGAGCTGAATTTTTCGTGGATGCTCGGCGCGGTGTGCCTGCTGGTTGCGGCGGGCGCCGTGTGGCTGGGCGTGCAGGTGGCTCGTTATCGTCGTATTCAGACGCGTGAGAAGGTACCCCATATGGGCCCGATTCTTGCGGCGCGTGCGGTGGCGTATGCGCAGGGTTCTATCATGACCGGTGCCCTGTTGACGGGCTGGTGCGCTGCGATTCTTGGTTACCATGTGGCGATGGTGTCTGTGCGCGGTTTTTCGGTGGTCTTTTGGGAGGTTCTTGTTAATTGTGTGGGCAGTGTTGCCCTGCTGATTGCTGGCCTGTGGGCTCAGCATTGTTGTCGTATTCCGCCGGAGGATGATGAGGATGCGGCCTCCTCTTCCGGTGCTGTAAAGCCGCGAGAGGGAGGAACCTATGTCGGCTCCTAACCAGAATAGTTATTCGCCGAATGGCCAGTACGGGCAGGATGCCCAGCAGGGTCAGTATGGTCAGCCTGCTCAGCAGAACCAGTACGGGCAGTACCAGCAGGCGGCTTACGGTCAGCCTGGTGCCCCGTATGGACAGCAGAGCCAGAATGACCAGCAAGCGCAGTATGGACAACAAACACAGTACGGTCAGCAGGTTCCGCCCGCTGCCGCGTATCCGAACGCGCCTCAGCCGGCACCTTCTCAGCCGGTAAGCTCCCAGCCGGTTCCCGCGCAAGCCGTGCCGGAGCCGCAGTGGGTGCCCGCCGCCTCCGGCTACCTGACGGTTCGTTTTGTTCACACTATTTCTGCCTTGGCGCTCCCGATTCTTGCGGGTGTTGCCATGTATTGTGCGGGCGCGTTCTTCGGCGGCCCGGAGGCGCTACGCATCATCGGTCTGGCGGTTGTTGCGGTGTTTGGTCTGTGGGGTCTGTGGTGGATTCTGACCACTCCGCGTCGTACTCGCGCGCTCGGCTACGCGCTGGAGTCGAATCACCTGATGGCTCGCCGCGGTATCGTGTTCCGTTCCATGAGCTCCATGCCGTACGGTCGCATCCAGTATGTTGATGTGGATTCGGGTCCTCTGGAGCGCATGTGCGGTGTTGCCCGCCTGACGGTGCGCACCGCGGGTACGACCACTGGCACGATGGTGCTGTTCGGTATTCCGCTGAACGTGGCGGAGGAGCTGCGTGCGGATCTGGTGCGCCGCGCCGATGAGCGAATGGCGGCACTCTAATGAGTACCCCGGTTCCGAATAATAACGCCCCGAACTCTCAGGAGCCGAAGTGGTGGCGTGCCGATATCCGCACGTTCATCATGAACCTCTGGTTCATTATTCTGCTAGCGTTTGGTTTCTTCCAGAGCATTATCCTGAATATTTTGACCACCCCGCCGAACGAGTGGGGCGCGCGATTGACGCAGGCATTTGACGAGAACAGCAGCTACTTCAGCGCAACGTACTCGCAGCTTATCGGCTTCGCCGTGCTCGTGCTGATTCTGGTTGCTGGCTCGATTGACTGGTGGTTTACCCGCTATAGCCTGGACGATTTGGCGATTCACCGCCGTAGCGGTTTTCTGTTCAAGAAGAACCGCACGATCCGTCTGGAGAGCGTGCAGAGCGTGGATATTTCGCGTCCTCTGGTGGCGCGTCTGCTGGGTCTGTCGGAGCTGCGTTTTGAGGTGGCTGACGGCTCTTCGGAGGCGCTGCACATCAAGTACGTTTCTGCCCGCAAGGCGGAGGTTCTGCGCCGCACCGCGATGGCGAGTATTAACCTGCTGCGTTCGGAGGCGGCTGGCCGCCCGGTCGATGTGCTGCCCGATAGCATGCAGATTTCGGCGGAGCGCATGCCGGATGCGGATCAGCTGCACCAACCGTTTGAGGCATCTTACGAGGCGTCCTATGGTGCGCCCGTACAGAACAGCACTCAGCTGGTGGCGCCTCAGCAGGGCGCCCAGCAGCTCGCACCCGACCAGTTCGTACCCCAGCAGCCCGTCGCATCCCGTCGCGGTGCTCGCGGTCGTATGCCGATGCCGGTCGCGGCGGACCCCTCGCAGCCGCCGATTTTCCGCATCTCGAATGTGCGTCTGATTGCCTCCATCATGCTGGAGCACCTGGTGTGGCTGGTGCCCGCCGTAGCCCTCATGGTCGGTGCCGCGGTCTTCGCCGCGATGATGGGCGGCGAGAGCCCGTTCCTCATTTTCATGGCGATGCTGCCCGGTATGTTCGCGCCCATGGTCGGTTACGTGGTTGCCCTCTGGACACGTTTTGACGGTGCCGCGAACTTCAAAATCACCCCCAGCGGTCAGGGCGGCGTGACCCTGCGCTACGGTTTCACCGGCACGCACACGCAGAACGTGATGGTTGAGCGTATTCAGGCGCTCGCCGTGGAGCAGTCCATCCTGTGGCGTGCGTTCGGCTGGTACCGCATCAAGATGACCATTGCCGGTATTGGTATTGAGAAGAACGACAACCAGAAGGTTGTAACCCGCAATGTTGCCCTGCCGGTTGGCAATAAGCAGGAGACGCTGATGGTGTTGCGTCTGCTGTTGCCCGCCCTGGATGAAGCGCAGGCGCAGGTGCTGCTGGATACCGCCGATGGTTCGCTGAAGAGTCAGAAGCCGCAGGTTCCGGCAATGATTGTGACGCCCTCTTCGGCGCGCTGGATGGACCTGCTCACCTGGAAGCGTAACGGCGTGACCACGGTCGGTTACACTGCCGGTTCGGTGCAGGCGACCACCCGCATTGATTCTGATGCGGCACGTTCGAGCGTTGGTGAGCATACGCGAGGCGACCTGCTGCTGATTCGTGGCGGCTACTTTATCCGTACGCTGTCGATTGTGCCGGTCAGCCGTGTGCTGAGCGTGAGCCGGGGTCAGGGCCCGCTGCAGCGTGCCTTTGGATGCGCGAGTGTGCATTTCGGTACGGTGCCCGGCCCGGTGCGCACGCTCATGATGCACCTACCGCCGCGTGTCTGCGAGGACCTGGTGTGGATGATGACGGTTCGGCTGGAGGGTATTGAACCCTACTACCGCGTACCGGTGATGAGTGGGCGCCCCTAAGCCAGCCCGTTAGCTGAGCTTCCCCGCCGGGTTAGCGGGCAACAAAACTACAGAACGGGCCCTGCCGTCAGTGTTCTTCGTGACACCGGCGGCAGGGTTGCCGTGAAAGGGAGAATATACTTAAAGCCGTGATACAGCATTCAAAACCTGCGCGTTTAGGCATTGGAATTATTTCCGCCGGGAGGGTCGGATCCGTCCTCGGTGCGGCTTTGCGTGCCTGCGAGCACACTATTGTGGGTGTTCACGCGGTGTCTGAGGCTTCCCAGGAGCGCGCCGCGATGCTACTTCCCGATGTGCCGTTGCTGCCGGTGGAGCAGATTGCTGAGCGTAGCGAATTGCTGATTCTCGCGGTTCCCGATGATGAGCTGCCGGGCCTCATCACTTACCTGGCGTCCTCGGGAAGTATTACCGCCGGTCAGATTCTGGTGCACACCTCCGGCCGTTACGGCACCGAGGTTCTCGCACCGGTAACCGCGCTGGGCGCTATCGGTTTGGCGATTCACCCCGCCATGACGTTTACCGGCATGTCCGTGGACCTGCAGCGTCTGAACGGCACCTGCTTCGCCGTAACCGGACCCGCACCGTTCATCCCGATTGCTCAGGCACTCGTGGTGGAGATGGGCGGTGAACCCGTGCACGTTGCCGAGGCTGACCGAGCGCTCTACCACGCAGCCTTAGCGCACGCCGCGAACCACCTCGTGACCATCCTGGGTCAGTCCCAGCAGGTGCTCGCCTCCATCGGTATTGAGGACCCGGCACGCTACATGGGGCCGCTCGTTCGAGCCGCCGTGGACAATGCGCTCGCCAGCGGTGAGGGTGCTCTCACCGGGCCCGTAGCACGTGGAGACGCAGGCACCGTGAAGGCTCACCTTCAGGCTCTGAATGAGTACTCAGAGCATGAGAAAACAGGTGATATTACAGACTCTTACGCCGCTCTGGCACACGCAACCGCAAAAAGAGCGCATAATAGAGGTTTGTTAAACGATGAACAACTGGGACGAATTGAGGATCTGCTGGGTGAGTCTTCGGACCGCAACCACCCCGGCGATATTGATGATTCAGCCCCCGAAAACAAGGAGTTCTCGTCATGACTGAGACTTCGATGCCCCGAGTCGTGACCACCATTGCGGATTTCCGCACGGCAATCACCGAATCCCTTGCCGCCGCGCAGGAGGAACTGGACCGGGCAGCCCGCCAGGAGGCAGAGCAGAACGGCACCGCAGTTCAGTACAAGAACGCATCCCTGGGCTACGTGCCCACCATGGGCGCCCTGCACGACGGCCACGCAACCCTGTTGCGTCGCGCCGCTGAACAGAATGATGTAGTGGTCGCCTCCATTTTCGTGAACCCGCTACAGTTTGGCCCCGGCGAGGATTACGAAGCATACCCGCGCACCCTGGAGGCAGACGCTGCCCTGGCTGGTGCCGCCGGTGTTGACATTATTTTTGCCCCCGAGGTTGAAGAGATGTACCCCGATGGCGACCCGCTCATCCGCATTTCGAGCGGCGAGCTGGGCACCAAGTTTGAGGGTGCGACCCGTCCGGGCCACTTTGATGGCGTGCTGGCCGTGGTCAATAAGTTCTTCAACATTATTCGCCCCGCAGCCGGTAACCACCCGGTGAATGCGTACTTCGGTCAGAAGGACGCTCAGCAGTACATCCTGATTCAGCGTATGGTGCGCGATTTCAACCACGACGTGATCATGCGCCCTGTGGCGATTGTTCGCGAAGATAACGGTCTGGCGCTGTCTTCGCGTAATAGCTACCTGTCGGATGAGGAGCGCGAGTCTGCCCTGGTGCTGTCCCGCACTCTGGCGATGCTGCGTGAGAATTCGCTGAACCGTGGTTTCCACGAGATTGATTTGGACGGTGCGCGTGAGCGTATCAACTCCACTCCGGGTGTGCGCCTTGACTACCTGGAACTGGTCGACCCGATGACTTTCGGTGAGCCGACTGAGGAGTCGGAGCGAGTGCTGGCACTGGTTGCTGCGTTCGTTGGCCCGACCCGCCTGATTGACAACATGGACCTGCGCTAAGCGTTCGTTCGTTTAGAAGAGTCCCCAACACACTACACAGATAGGTATCACTGTGAGCACTGAGCACACTGCCGCACCGGCGATTGCTGATATGTCCGAGCAGATGCAGATTCGCCTGGAAAAGCGTGCGAAGCTGATCGAGTCGGGTCGCGAGGCATACCCGGTGGGTCTGCTGGATTCTGAGGGTAACCGCGTGGAACCCAACCACATTGAGGATCTGCGCGCCGAGTACGATCCGAAGCTGGCTGCTGAGGAGCTGAAGGCTGGCGACGAGACTGACCGTGTGGTGCATGTTGGTGGCCGCGTGGTGTTCGTCCGTAACACCGGTAAGCTGTGCTTTGCGACCCTGCAGGGTGGTACCGAGGGTAAGCGCATCCAGGCGATGCTGTCGCTGGCTGAGGTGGGCGAGGAGTCCCTGTCTGAGTGGAAGTCCCTGGTTGACCTGGGTGACCACGTGTTCGTGACCGGCCGCGTGATTGTTTCTCGCCGCGGTGAGCTGTCCATTATGGTGACCGATTGGAAGATGGCGTCGAAGGCGCTGCGCCCCATGCCGGTTCTGCACAAGGACCTGAACGAGGAAACCCGCGTTCGCCAGCGTTACCTGGACCTGATGGTTCGCGAGGAGGCTCGCGAGCTGGTGAAGAAGCGCGCCCTGATTACCCGCACCGTCCGCCGCGTGCTGGAGGATCACGGCTACATTGAGGTTGAGACTCCGGTTCTGCAGCTGGTGCACGGTGGCGCGACTGCTCGCCCGTTCCGCACCCACCTGAACGCTTTTGATCAGCCGATGACCATGCGTATTGCGACCGAGCTGCCGCTCAAGCGCGCAGTGGTGGGCGGTATTGAGCGCGTGTACGAGATTGGCCGCGTGTTCCGTAACGAGGGTGTGGACTCGACCCACAGCCCCGAGTTCACCACCCTGGAGTGCTACGAGACGTACGCTGACCAGTTCGTGATGGCTGAGCGCATGAAGGAGATTATCCAGAGCTGCGCGAAGGCTGTCGGTACCGAGCGTATTGAGACCGAGAACGGCACCATTGACCTGTTCGGTGAGTGGAAGTGGGTTGGCGTGTACCCGGGCCTGTCTGAGGCTGTGGGCGTTGAGATCACCCCCGAGACTGACGCTTCGGTTCTGCGCGAGATTGCTGAGAAGCACGAGGTGGATATCGACCCGAAGTGGGGCGCTGAGAAGCTGGTGACCGAGCTCTTCGGTGAGATTGTTGAGCCGACCCTGGTGAACCCGACCTTCGTGTACGATTACCCGCCGAGCGCTCAGCCGCTGGCGCGTCCGCACCGTTCCGGTGAGCCCCTGATTGAGGCATGGGACCTGATTATTGGCGGTATGGAGCGCGGTACCGCGTTCTCCGAGCTGATTGACCCGGTCATTCAGCGTGAGCGCCTGACCGCTCAGTCGCTACTGGCTGCTGCCGGTGACGATGAGGCGATGGAGCTGGATGAGGACTTCCTGCGCGCCCTGGAGCACGGTGCACCCCCGATGGGTGGCTTGGGTCTGGGCATTGACCGTCTGATTATGCTGTTGGCGGGCGATCAGGATCCGGAGCGTCCGGGTACTGTGGTGCGTCAGCCCGGTATTCGTGAGACTATTCTCTTCCCCTTGATGAAGCCGGAAGCCTAAGCTTTAGCTTCACCTGTAGGGTTTCTTGAACTTTGCCTTTAGGGGTGTGAGTGCGGCGGATGCCGCGGATACGGTTGTATCTGCGGCACCCGCCGTTTTCTGTGCACCCTTTTGCACGGTGTATAGCTTCTGAGGTGGAGTTTTCTGTTTATTTGCACAGGTCAGGGGCTTTTAAAGGGGTTTTCGTTCTATTCTGGTGCTGATTTATGCTGCTCTATTCACTCTGGCAGATGCTTCTGTTCTTGTGCACAAATGTGTTGTGTAAAAAGAATGAGGTGCTGGGATAGAGGTAGAATTTCGCTTTTGAATAGAGCTGAAATGTTATGGTGCGCATGGTCTATTGTGCAGACTCGTACGGGCGCTATATTTCACTCAGATTGTCGGGGGCGCCGGGGCGCATTATTAGGTGTCTTTGGCTCTGGGGCTGTGTCTGCTGTCTGGAAGAATCCAAAGTATTTGCACTCTGAACTTCACTTTAATGTTCTTGTAGCGGATGCAGATTTAACGGGGATGCACAGAAGCGATATATCGCTGCGGGTGATTGGCGCATTGTTTCAATGCTCAGAATATTTTCGGAATTTTTAATATAGTTCTGTTACTATATGAAAGAAAATTAGTACATAAATATATCCGGCACATTATTTTCTCAATCCTGATAGAGGCTTTTGGGTTTACTCCACAGGATATATGCAACAGATGAGGAGGTGCCTCAATGGCACAGAAGGTTCGCATCATCCTTGAAGACGATCTCGATGGCGGCCCCGCAGACGAAACTATCCGTTTTGGTCTGGACGGCGCTCACTACGAAATCGATCTGTCCTCCGCAAACGCAGCTCGCCTGCGTGACGCTATCCGCCCCTTCGTAGCGAAGTCCCGCCGCGTGCAGGGCACCGCTACCCAGCGCACCCGTGCTCCCCGTGGCACCGCTGTTCCGGTTAAGCGCAACCCCGAGACCGCAGCAATTCGCGAGTGGGCTAAGGCTAACGGCCACAAGGTTTCTGACCGTGGCCGCATCCACCAGGATGTTCAGGACGCATACTATGCAGCAATGAAGGCTCAGGGCTAAAAGTTCTAAGTTATTATGCGTAACCGGAGGGGTTGGTTCTTCAGGGCTCTAAACCTCCGAGTGCATAGGGCTCCGAGTGCTTAGGGCGGACGGTGTTATCACCGTCCGCCTTTTGTTTTGCCCTCTGTGGTGTGTGTTGATATGCGCTGTATATCTGTTTGGGGGAGTGAGGGGGTATTTTTACCCCCAATTCCAATTAACTATTTACATGTAAAATATATAG
The DNA here is from genome assembly GCF_001813685.1 of Rothia sp. HMSC061E04. Taxonomy (NCBI): domain Bacteria; kingdom Bacillati; phylum Actinomycetota; class Actinomycetes; order Micrococcales; family Micrococcaceae; genus Rothia; species Rothia sp. HMSC061E04. The sequence continues at coordinate 63,401 of NZ_KV813702.1, forward strand.
GGTTGGTTGGTGGTGCAATCTGTGCAATACCGAGAAGGGTATTGGTTGACCGAAGGAGCATAGTTTACATTCGGATTCTGTGTTCGTTTAGATTGCATGCATCGGCAGGATGGCTAAAGGTGTTGTTGCATTAATCTCTTCGACGCTGTTGTTGTGCGCCGAGATATTCTCCCTGTAAGAGGTGCAGAGCGCACCCTGAATAGAATCGAAAATAATAAGCATTCTACCTATGTGTCGACGCGGGGATTTCCTCTGATGTCGAGATAATTATCGGATGGAATTCTGGCGCAGATCGCCTGAAGATTATGCGGAAATATATACCGGAAATGGTGCCGTATATATTTTGCGAATTATTGAAATTTCTCACTTAAACATATAAATTTTTAAAAATTTCTGCAATATATTCATGCACGTGCAGGAAACAAGGGGTTTAGGTGTTGGTCTATGTGGGTTCTTGTGTGTTTACTTTTTCCTTAGCCCCTCGTATTGGCACCGTAGCCCCTCGGAACCCACCTGTAGCACCTTCCCGCGGTACATCCGACGGTAATATGCGCACACTCTGCACAGGCAACCCCGGGAAAAGTAGTCAGCCCCAGGAGAAGCAGTCACCACCGGCAAAAACAGGTAGCACCGACCGGGTGGCACCCCGTCCACCTTCAGTAGGCTCACCTGCGTGAGCTAGACCCCTCAAAACCGCCCCCGAACCCCGCTAGAAGCCCCGAAACCGCGCCTAAACCGCCCCTAGAACGCCCCGAACAGCTCATCTGTTCTCTTGATGGCGAACAGACGTCCATCAGCCCGCCCTTTCAGTCGCGCTCAACGTACTCTTGTATCAATAGGAAAATGCAAGGAGTGCGTAAATGTTTGAACGCTTTACCGATCGAGCTCGGCGCGTTGTGGTGCTTGCCCAGGAAGAGGCACGCATGCTCAACCACAACTACATCGGTACCGAACACCTTCTGCTCGGTCTGATTCACGAGGGCGAAGGCATCGGTGCCCGTGCCCTGGAATCATTGGGCGTTACCCTGAACGCAGTACGTGAACAGGTTCAGGACATCGTCGGCCCCGGCCCCCAGGCGCCTAATGGCCACATCCCCTTCACCCCGCGCGCGAAGAAGGTTCTCGAACTGTCCATGCGCGAGGCTATTCAGCTGAACCACGGCTACATCGGCACCGAACACATCCTGCTGGGTATGGTTCGTGCAAACGAGGGCGTGGCAAACCAGGTGCTGGTCAAGCTGGGTGCTGAGCCCGCTGCCGTGCGCCAGGCCGTTATGGACCTGATTTCCGGTTACCCCGGCAACAACTCCGGCGATAAGGAAACCGCTGGCGTGGGTGCGGGTAACTCTCGTGAAGGCACTCCCGCGGGTTCGACCATCCTGGATCAGTTCGGCCGCAACCTCACCGCAGCAGCACGTGAGGGCGAACTGGACCCGGTCATCGGCCGCCACAAGGAGATGGAACGCGTCATGCAGGTCCTCTCCCGCCGTACCAAGAACAACCCCGTGCTGATTGGTGAGCCCGGCGTCGGTAAGACCGCTGTCGTGGAGGGCCTGGCACAGGCTATCGTGCACGGTGACGTCCCTGAGACCCTTAAGGACAAGCACCTGTACACCCTGGACCTGGGCTCCCTGGTCGCAGGTTCGCGCTACCGCGGTGACTTCGAAGAGCGCCTGAAGAAGGTTCTGAAGGAGATTCGCTCCCGCGGCGACATCATCCTGTTCATTGACGAGATTCACACCCTCGTTGGTGCAGGTGCCGCAGAGGGCGCAATTGACGCTGCCTCCATCCTCAAGCCCATGCTGGCTCGAGGCGAACTGCAGACCATCGGTGCAACCACCCTGGACGAGTACCGCAAGCACATTGAGAAGGACGCCGCCCTGGAGCGCCGCTTCCAGCCGATTCAGGTTGATGAGCCCTCTCAGGAGCTCGCCGTGCAGATCCTCAAGGGTGTGCGCGATAAGTACGAGGCGCACCACCGCGTCACCATTACCGACGAGGCAATCGAGACCGCCGTGAACCTTGCGGCACGCTACATCTCTGACCGCTTCCTGCCGGATAAGGCTGTCGACCTGATTGACGAGGCGGGCGCACGCCTGCGCATCAAGCGCATGACCGCACCCCCGGAAATCAAGCTGCTCGACGAGAAGGCAGCCAAGCTGCGCCAGCAGAAGGAAGACGCCATCAACTCCCAGGATTACGAGAAGGCCGCAGGCCTGCGTGATCAGGAGCAGAAGGTTCTGGCTGAGAAGGAAGAAGCCGAGAAGGCATGGCGCGAAGGCGGCGACGCATTCGGCACCGTGACCCCCGAGGTTATTTCTGAGGTTCTTGCCGCTTCCACCGGTGTTCCGGTCTACAAAATCACCGAGGAAGAGTCCAGCCGCCTGCTGACCATGGAGCAGGAGCTCCACAAGCGCGTCATCGGCCAGGAGCACGCTATTGCGGCACTGTCCCGTGCTATCCGCCGTACCCGCGCAGGTCTGAAGGACCCGCGCCGCCCCGGTGGTTCGTTCATCTTCGCCGGCCCGACCGGTGTGGGTAAGACTGAGCTTGCTAAGGCTCTGGCTGAGTTCCTGTTCGGCGATGAGGATTCGCTCATCACCCTGGATATGTCCGAGTACCAGGAGAAGCACACCGTCTCCCGTCTGTTCGGTGCGCCTCCCGGCTACGTTGGCTACGATGAGGGCGGCCAGCTGACCGAGAAGGTCCGCCGCAAGCCCTTCTCCGTGGTCCTGTTCGACGAGGTTGAGAAGGCTCACGCCGACCTGTTCAACTCGCTGTTGCAAATCCTGGAAGACGGTCGCCTGACCGACTCGCAGGGTCGCGTGGTGGACTTCAAGAACACCGTCATCATCATGACCACCAACCTGGGCTCGCGCGACGTGAACCGCCGCATCCCGGTCGGTTTCCAGGCGATGGATGACACCGCAGCCGACTACGAGCGTATGCAGGCACGCGTGATGGAGAACCTCAAGGAGCACTTCCGCCCCGAGTTCCTCAACCGTGTGGATGACATTATCGTCTTCCCGCAGCTCTCCGAGTCTGAGATTCTGCAGATTGTGGACCTGTTCGTGGGTCGCCTGGCTAAGCGCCTGGCGGAGCAGGATATGTCCATTGAGCTGACCAACGCTGCGAAGGTTCTCATGGCAGCTAAGGGTTACGACCCGTCCATGGGTGCTCGTCCGCTGCGCCGCGAGATGCAGCGCAACATTGAAGACGCCCTGTCTGAGAAGATTCTCTTCGGCGACATCAAGCCCGGTGAGAAGATCACCGTGGACGTTGAGGGTGAGGGCGACTCCGCGAAGTTCGTCTTCTCTTCTCAGCCGATGAAGGAGCTGGCTCTGGACTCGGTGCAGGAGCTGAACGAGGGCGAATCTTCTGAGGCTCCCGCATCTGAGGCACCTGCCGCTGAGGGTCAGGGTGGGGACTAAGCCCTAGATAGCTAGGTTTTAGCGCACTAAACGCCTGTGGGGCGGTACCGGAATTATTCGGTACCGCCCCACAGGCGTTTCTATGTGTTTGCGAGGCTCTAAGCCTTGGGAGACTCTAGAAGCCCCGCAGGAGCCACGAGGAGCCTTTCTGCGGCGGGTACTAGAGCGAGACGAGCACTGTATCGCCCTGCGTGACTTCGCGGGCGAGAGAGTCCGCCAGCAGCCCCGCGTAGCAGCGCTGTAGCTGCTCGGCGGCGGGGGAGAGTGCATACAGCGCCTTGAGCGGGCGGTGCACCGCGGCGGGTGCATCAGCCGGGAACGTAAAGTCTGGCGAAGAGGCTGCAACGGGTGAAGAGGTCGTATCACCAGCCGCAGCTACACCCGCGCTTAAAATCAGCTCGCGATTCACCGGCTCATGCGCCGCACGCAACACCGCCATGACCGCCCCGCGCACCTGACGGTCCGTGCCGTGCCAACTCTGGCCCTTGGGGGTGTAGTCCGCCTCCGGCTTGCCCGCCGCAACCCAGGCGCACAGATCCTCCACTGGGCACAGCTCGCAGGTCGGGGACTTCGCCGTGCAGACCAGCGCGCCGAGCTCCATGGTCGCCGCATTCCACAGGCAGGAGGTGGGGGTGTCGGCGGGCATGAGCGCCTCCGCCAGGCGAGTCTCAGCCGCCGTCAACGAACGCGAGGGCAACGCCTTGCCAGACACGGCGCGCGCGTGCACGCGGCGGATATTCGTATCAATCACCGTGGCGCGCAGGCCAAACGCAAACACGCTAATCGCCGCCGCCGTGTAGGAACCCACGCCCGGCAGAGCCAGCAGCGCCTCGTAGTCGGCGGGCACCTCACCGCCGTGCTGCTCCACAATCGCCACAGCGGCACTGTGCAGACGCTGCGCGCGGCGCGGGTAACCCAGGCGGCCCCAGGCGCGCACCGCCTCCGAGGCGGGCTCGGCGGCGAGGTCGGCGGGGGTGGGCCAGCGGCGCATCCATTCCTCCCACACGGGTAGAACGCGCTTGACGGGGGTCTGTTGCAGCATGAACTCGCTGACCATCACACCCCAGGGGGTGCACTCGTCACGACGCCACGGCAAATCGCGTGCCTGGTCGAGGAACCACCGGTTGATTCGGTGGTGGAGCGCCTCGGTATTCGTGCCTTCGGGCAGGGTAGGTTCCGGGCGTGTGCGTGCGGTGCGTTTGGGCTCTGAGGTCATCCGAAAAGCCTACGCCACAGGGCATATATTCCCAAAACTGCATGAACAGAGTTCACTGTGAATCTCAGGGTTAAACCCGGTATCCTTAAGGGTATGTCTGAAAATGGTCCCGTTCTACCTCCCGAAGTCTACCGCCGCCGTCGTATCGTGGCGGTTATTGCTCTGCTCGCTGTCATTCTGCTGTTGGTCGCTGGCGTGACCTCCATGGTCGGCATGATTAACGGCAAGAAAGACGCCACTGTAGCCTCCACCGCGACGGCTTCCGGCGCGCCCTTCCAGAGCTTCAGTGCTCGCCCCACCGAAACTGCTTCGGCTACCCCGTCCGCTAGCGCGACTGCCTCTGCAACTGCATCGGCTACTGCTTCGGCAACCCCCTCGGTGACCGCTTCTGCGGCACCCACTGCAAGCGTGACCACCGCCGCGGCAACCCCTGCGGCAACTACCCCCGCACCGGCACCCTCGGTGACCACTGCGGCTGTTGTTGCGGCGTGCACCGCGAACGACCTGAAGGTGACCGTCACCCCCGCGAAGCGTACCTTCGCAGCCGGTGAGCAGGTGTCCTTCCACGTGACCTACACGAACTCCTCGAAGACCCCCTGCGCTGTGGGTGGCGAGGGCGTGAACACCGGCGTGGACCTGAACATCACCTCCGGTGCGGCTCAGGTGTACACCCGTAGCCTGTGCGCGGCGACCGCCGTTCAGAAGTCTGAGGTAGCCGCAGGTGCCGAGGGCGCAACCGACCTGGCGTGGGACCGTAAGATCAACGTGCTGGGTTGCTCCTCCGCTTCGACCGCTCAGAAGGGTTCCTACTGGGCTTCGGCTACCGTCAATGGCGTGACCTCGGCTAGGGTGAACTTCGTGATTCAGTAGTTCACTTCTATAGTTTTCGCCCCTGTGTGGGCGTGATAAGCCCCCGTGCTGGATGTTCTTCTGAACTGCGCCCCGAAACTTGGACGCATTTAATA